>DASQHK010000321.1:0-9947 GCA_035632135.1 Bryobacterales bacterium | reverse complement strand
CCGCCGGCCAACCCCCATTCGAGGTGGCAAATCAGCGGCTGGGCACCCTCTATTGGGGTTACGTTTCCAGATGATGCCCATATCTTGGGCCTAAGTCAAGAACTATTTCTATATATTGTACAACGGTTTGAGCTGTGGAAGAAACTGTGGATGAATCAGGCAGCACCACCCGCCGGTGGCAACTTCACTTTGGCAAACATCTTGTCCAGCGCCTCGGTCAGTCGCGTAATATCCTTCTGCTCAATAATATACGGTGGCAGGAAGCGCAGCACCGTATCGTGCGTGGAGTTGATGAGGAAGCCTCGCTCCATGGCCTCCAGCACGAACGGCTTACCGGGAATCGTGAGATCGAGGCCCAGCATCAGCCCCTCGCCGCGGACTTCCTTCGCAAACTCGTATTTCTCGACCAGCGCTTGCAGCCGGCGCCGGAAGAAGCGCCCGTTTTCGCGGATGGCGGGCAGCAGGTCGGGCAGCATCGACAGAAACTCGAGCGCCACGCGGCACACCAGCGCGCCGCCGCCGAACGTGCTGCCGTGCATGCCTGAGCCGAGCGCCGCGGCCGCCCGTTCGCGGGCCAGGATCGCTCCGACCGGCAACCCGACGCCCAGCGGCTTCGCCGTCACCAGCACGTCCGGCTGGATGGCGGTTCCCTGGGCGGGATCCTGGTTCCAAAGCTGAAACGCGAAGTAGGCGCCCGTGCGCCCCAGACCGCACTGGATCTCATCGAAGATCAGCAGTGCGTTCACCTGCCGCGCGAGGTCCGCCGCCTTGGCCGCAAACTGGCGGGTCAGCGCGATGATGCCGCCCTCGCCCAGGATCGGCTCGAGCAGCACGGCCGCCGTCCGCTCGCTGATGGCCTGCTCGAGCGCCGCGATGTCGTTCGCCGGCACGAACCGCACGCCGGGCAGCAGCGGCTCGAAATCTTTGCGGTACTTCGGCTGCCCGGTCACCGACAGCGCGCCCAGCGTCCGCCCGTGAAACGAGTTGTCGAGCGCGACGATTTCGTGCTTGGCCGCGTCCTGCTTGGTGCCGAACGCGCGGCCGATCTTGAGCGCGCCCTCCATGGCCTCGGTCCCGGAGTTGCAGAAGAACACGCGGTCGAGTCCGCTGATCTCGGCGAGCTTCGCCGCGAGCGGCCCCTGGTAGGGGTGATAGTAGAGGTTGGAGCAGTGCACCAGCTTGCCCACCTGCTCGCGAACGACCTTGACGATGCGCGGGTGCGCGTGGCCCAGCGCGTTCACGCCGATGCCGGAGATGAAATCGAGATACCGCTTGCCCTTCTCGTCGCGAACCGCCGCGCCCTTGCCCGACACCACGACCAGCGGGTAGCGGGCGTAGTTCTGCATGACGTGCTGCTGCTCGATCTCGACGACGCCGGGAGTCTCGGGCATCGCTTCCCGGGTTTCTGCGCTGCTGGTGGCCATGCAAACCATCATACGGTAAAATGCCCCGGCCGGCGGGCCGCCAGGGCAAGGGCAAGCGCCCGTGATCCGTCCGTAAGGAGCATCGCCAGCCACCACTCCCTTTCGGTCGCGGCCCGGAACCGAGCCTACGGACGGATTACGGAAGCGCCGCCCTCACTTTTCGGTAAACCAAAGCCCCGGCGGTGTGGTAAACTCGCTGCCGAACATCCGACGTAGTGTTCGACGATTGGGACAGGCGCTCGTGCCATCCAACGCCTCCCTCCAACGCCTGGGACCGTAATTCGCCGGGGAAAGGAAAGCCCGCCAGGACCGGCTCGCGAGGGCGGCGCCTCCCAATAATGAAAATCCTCTTATATAACCCCGACAACGGGGTGACCCGCAATTTCATGCCCCACCTTTGGATGTTTCTGCTGCAGACCCTTACACCGCCGGGTCACGAGGTGCTGCTCATCGACGGCAACACGCAGCCCATGAGCGACGCCGAGCTGGTTCAGTTCGCGCGGGACAGGAACATCGGGCTAGTAGGCATCGGGGCGATGACGCGGATGATCGCCAAGGCTTACCGGGTGGCCGACGCCATCCGCGCCGCCGGCGTCCCGGTTGTGATGGGCGGACCGCACGTGACGGAGGTCCCCGACGAAGCCCTGGGCCGCGACGGCGGCCCGCGCCATGCCGACGCGGTGGCGCTGGGCGAAGCGGACGAGACCTGGCCGAAGATCGTTGCAGACGCGGCCCGGGGCCAACTGCAAGAGGTGTACGCGCCGGTGGACGCGTTCGGCCAGGAACGCAAACCGACCCTGCAGGATTATCCGAAGATCCCGTGGGATACCGTTGACATCGGCCAGTTCAACCGCATCCCCGGACTCGCGCGCGCCATCATGCACCATTACCGGACCGGGTGGGAGACCTTCCACATCGTTCCGGTCGAGTCGGGGCGCGGCTGCCCTTACGGGTGCGAGTTCTGCACAGTCACCGGATTTTTCGGCGACTCCATCCGGTTCCGTTCCAACCAGAGCATTGTGGAGGAGCTGCTGCTGCTGAAGGCGCGCGCCCGGCAGTCACACGGAAAGATCGCGGTGTTCTTTGTCGACGACAACTTCGCCATCAACGTGAAACGGACAAAGTCGCTGCTGCGCGACATCATCGCCGCCGGGGCGCAGCTTTGCTGGGTGGGACAGATCAGCGCCAACCTGCTGCGCGACGAAGAGCTGGTGGACCTGATCGCGGAATCGGGCGGCAAATGGATCTTCATCGGGATGGAGTCGATCGATCCGGCCAACCTGGCCAGCGTCAACAAGAGTTTCAACCGGCCGGGCGAATACGCCGCGGTGCTGGAGCGGCTGGCGCGGCGGGACGTTTACGCGATCACTTCGTTCATCTTCGGCCTGGACAACGACACGCCCGGCGCCGCGGAGCGCACGCTGAGCCAAATCCGCCAATGGCCGCCCGGCCTGCCCGTCTTCGGACAGCTCACACCCTTTCCGGCCACGCCTCTTTACACGCGCCTGGAGAAAGAAGGACGGCTGACGCGCCCCCAACACTGGCTGGATTTCGCGCCGTTTCAAATGGCGCACACGCCGCTCAAAATGACGATTCCCGAGGTGCAGGCGGAGGTCCATTACGCGTGGGCTGATTCGTACAGCCCCGCCGCCACCCGGCGGGCCATCGACTCCATTCGAGACCGGCCGCTTCCCTACCGCATCAGCCATCTGATCGCGCGGCTCTTTTTCCGGGGCATCTATTTCCGGCAAACGAGCGCTTGGACCTGGCTGAAGGTGATCGGGGAGAACCGGGGATCGATTTTCAGCTTGATCGAGGAATCGTTCCGCCAATGGTCCCGTCATGCGGCATCCCGGCGAGGCCCGGAATTCGACGCGCCTGCCACGCCCGAGAATGAAACCCTGGCGCCGTGAGGCGCGAGCGATCAGAGGCCGGAGCCCGAGCGGCGAGCGTGAAGGAGCGACCCGTGGTAATCTCAACATCATGGGAGCGCGGGGAAGCGGGCGCATCGTGGGAACCCGGCATTCCAGTGTGAGAACTCGTCGCGGGTAAGCGAGGATGCTCGGCCAGACCATCTCGCACTACCGCATCCTCGAAAAGCTCGGCGGGGGCGGCATGGGCGTGGTTTACAAGGCCGAGGACACGCGCCTCGGGCGCTTCGTCGCTCTGAAGTTTCTGCCCGAGGAACTCGCGCGCGATGCGCAGGCCATCGAGCGCTTCCGCCGCGAGGCCCGCGCCGCCAGCGCCCTCAACCATCCCCACATCTGCACCATCCACGACATCGAGGAGGCCGACGGCCGGCCCTTCATCGTCATGGAGCTGCTCGAAGGCGTCACGCTCAAGAGCCGCATCGGCGGCCGCCCGCTTGGGACGGACGAGATCCTCGATCTCGGCGCGCAGATCGCCGATGCGCTGGATGCCGCGCACTCGAAGGGCATCATTCACCGCGACATCAAGCCGGCCAACCTTTTCGTCACCTCGCGCGGCGACGCCAAGATCCTGGATTTCGGCCTCGCCAAGCTGCTGCCCGAGCACCGCGGCCATGACGCCGAGGCCGACGCGGAGGCACCGACCATCGCCGCCGACCCGCTGACCAACGCCGGCGCGGCCGTCGGCACGGTAGCCTACATGTCGCCGGAGCAGGCCCGCGGCGAGAAGCTCGACGCGCGCACCGACCTGTTCTCCTTCGGCGCCGTGCTGTACGAAATGGCCACCGGCCAGCCACCTTTTCCCGGCACATCGACCGCCGTCATCTTCGAGGCGATCCTCAACCGCACTCCGGCGCCGCCCGCGCAGGCCAATACCGCGCTGCCGCCGGAGCTGAATCGCATCATCGGCAAAGCGCTCGAGAAGGATCGGGAGCTGCGCTACCAGGCCGCCGCCGAACTGCGCGGCGACTTGAAGCGCCTGAAGCGTGACACCGACTCCACGGCCTCGGCGCTCCACACCGCGGCCGTCACGGCAACCACCGCGCCGGCCGCTGCTCGCCCGCGCTCGGTCCGCAAGCTGGGGCTTCGCAAGGTTCTGGCCCCTGCGGCGCTGGTGGCCGTCGCGCTCGCCGTGGCAGCAGTCGTCTACGTCCGCCGGGGACCGGCCATGACGGAGCGCGACTGGATCGTGGTCGCCGACTTCGTCAACACCACCGGCGATTCCATGTTCGATGGCACGCTCAAGCAGGCCGTCGCGTTCCAGCTCGAGCAGTCGCCCTACCTGAACGTCCTCCCCGAGGCGCAGGTCCGCAAGACGCTCCAGCTCATGGGCCGCTCGCCCGACGAGCGCGTCACCACGGGCCTTGCCCGCGAAATCGGCGAGCGGGCGGGCGTGAAAGCCATGCTCACCGGCTCGATCGCGAGCCTCGGCAGCCATTACGTCATTTCACTCGACGCCATCAACACCCGCACCGGCGACTCTCTGGCCCGCGAGCAGGTCGAGGCTGTGAGCAAAGAGAAGGTGCTGGAAGCTGTGGGCACGGCTGTGTCGCGGCTGCGCGGCAAGCTGGGCGAGTCGCTCGCCTCCATCCAGAAGCTCGACGCTCCCATCGAGGCCACCACCTCCTCGCTCGAAGCGCTCAAAGCCTTCAGCCTCGGCGAGGCGGAGCGGCTAAAATTGGACGAATCGGCATCGATTCCTTTTTACAAACACGCTATCGAGCTGGATCCCAACTTCGCCCTGGCCTACGCGCGCCTGGGAACGGTTTACAACAACCTCGGGGAAAGCGGCCTCTCCGCCGAATATACGAAACAAGCCTTCGACCGCCGCGACCGGGTCAGCGACCGTGAGAGACTCTACATTTCTTCGCACTATTACGAATTCGTGACCGGTGAACTCGACAAGAGCGTCGAGACTTACCGACTGTGGACGCGAACCTACCCGCGCGACTGGACGCCCCACAACAACCTCTCCCTCGGCCACATCATGACCGGCCAGTTCGACAAGGCCGTGGAGGAAGCGAGCACTGCCATTGAACTGAATCCCAACGTCCCGAACCCCCGCGACCTGCTGGCGTGGTCCTACCGCGCCTTGAACCGCTCCGACGAGGCGAAAGCTACGATCGACAAAATGATGGCTCGCAAGCTCGGTGGCGCTGACGCTCACATGGACCTCTACTTTCTGGCTTTCGACCGGGGCGACGGCGCGGCTATGGAGCGCGAAGCCGCCGCGATCAAGGACCAGCCGAGAGAGAGCATGTTTCTCGCCGCCGAGGCGGACGCCGTCGCCTCTTCCGGGAAACTCGAAAAGTCCAGGGAGCTGGTGCGCCGCGCCGTCGAACTCGACCAGCGCGCCAACCGGCAGGAGGGCGCGGCGGTAGTGTCCGCTGGGGCCGCCGTGCGCGAGGCGGCGTTCGGCAACGCCCGCCTGGCTCGCGAGCAGGCGGCCGCCGCGCTGGCCATGGCCCGCAACCGCATGACGCTGCCCGTGGCCGCCATTGCCCTGGTCCTGGCCGGCGACACCGCTGAAGGGCAGAAGCTCATCGACGAAATGAGCCGCCGCTACCCGCTCGACACGCTGGTCAACGCCGTAGCGCTGCCCACCGCCCGCGCGGCCATGGAGATCCGCCGCGGCAACCCGGCGGAGGCCGTGGAGTTGCTGCGGGTCGCCGCTCCTTACGAGCTTGGCAATCTCGGGACCGCGTATGTCCGTGGCCAAGCGTATCTCGCCGACCACAAGGGCGCCGAAGCCGGGGCCGAGTTCCAGAAAATCCTCGACCACAAGAGCGCCGTTATGTGGACCTTGTGGGTCCCGCCGCTCGCCCAGCTCGGCGCCGCCCGCGCCTGGGCGCAGGCCGGCGACGCCGCCAAGGCCCGTAAGTATTATCAGGATTTTCTGGCCGCCTGGAAGGACGCCGACCCCGGCATCCCGATATTGGAGCAAGCCCGGCGCGAGTACGCCAAGCTGGAGTAGGGCCGCTTACTCGCGGTCGGGGGCGGTTTCGACCGCCGTCTCTCCGGTCTTGCGCATGACCAGATAAGCGCGGATGAACGGCTCGAGATCGCCGTCGAGGACGCGGTCCACGTCGCCCATCTCGAACTTGGTGCGATGGTCCTTGATCATCCGGTAGGGCGCTAATACATAGCTGCGGATCTGGCTGCCGAACTGGATGCCCATCTTCGACGCTTCGAGCTTCTTGGTTTCCTCCTGCTTCTTCTCCACCTCCAGCTCATAGAGACGCGACCGCAGAATCTTCATGGCGAACGAACGGTTCTTGATCTGCGAGCGCTCGTTCTGGCACGACACCACGATCCCGGTCGGCAGGTGGGTGATGCGCACTGCCGAGTACGTCGTGTTCACGCCCTGGCCGCCCGGGCCGGATGAGCAGAACGTGTCCACGCGCAGATCGTCCGGGCTGATTTCGACCGTGATGTCGTCATCGATTTCGGGATAGACGAACACCGAGGCGAACGACGTGTGGCGGCGGGCGTTCGAGTCGAACGGTGAGATGCGCACCAGGCGATGCACGCCGGTCTCGGATTGCAGCAGGCCGTAGACGTTGGGGCCGGTCACGGTGAACGTCGCCGACTTGATGCCCGCCTCTTCGCCCTCCTGCACGTCGTTGACTATGGCCGAGAAACCCTCGCGCTCGGCCCAGCGAAGGTACATGCGCATCAGCATCTGCGCCCAGTCCTGCGCCTCGACGCCGCCGGCGCCGGAGTGCAGCGTGACGATGGCGTTGCGGGCATCGTTCTCGCACGAGAGCAGCGTGGCCGTCTCGAGGCGCTCGGCCTGTGTTTTGAGCGCTTCCAGCTCGCGGCGGATGTCGGCCTCGACCGGCTCGCCCTCGCGCGCCAGCTCGAAAAACGCCTCCAGGTCGGAGACGCGCCGCTCCAGCTCGCGGCCGCTCTCGAGCGTTTGCTCGAGCAGCTTGCGCTGCTGCATCACTTTCTGGCTTTTTTCAGGATCGTTCCAGAAGCCGGGATCAGAAATCTTCTTCTCGATCTCGGCTAGTTGAGCCTGCTTGGCGGGAACGTCAAAGATAGCTCCGGATGTCGTGCACCTTCTCGCGCAGCGCCGTAAATTCCCGCTCCAGTTCGTCAATCATGGCTCAACCTCTTTCTATTACCGGTATTGCCGCGACTCTCGGGCGGCCCTCAGGAGAGCCACTGCTTCTCGGGCCCGCGGGGCTAGCGGCCGGGACGCTAACGCCGCTCCCGCTGCCGCCACCGTGACCCACCAGAACCAATCGCCCCAGCGCGTGTACGGCGTGGTGCGGCTCTCGTAATCGAACCGCGCGTCGAGCACGCCCGGCCGGTCTGCCGGAAGGCTCGCCCGGACTCGCCCCGCCGGGTCGATCGCCACCGTGATCCCGGTGTTGGTGGCCCGCAGCAGCCAGCGGGCGTTTTCGATCGCCCGCATCCTGGCAATCAACAGATGCTGGTCGCGCGCCGCCGATTCGCCGAACCACCCGTCGTTCGAGATGTTCACCAGCAGCTCGGCGCCGCCGGCCACGAACTTCCTCACGGCGCTGCCGAATACCGATTCGTAGCAGATGAACGTTCCGACGCCGTGCCCGGCGGCCCGGGCCACGACGACCTTGTCCCCGGCCACAAAATCACCCGCCTCGCGCGTGATTTTTTCCACCAAATGCCCGAACGGCCAGGGAACAAACTCGCCGAAAGGCACCAAGTGTATTTTATCATAGCGAGCGACCTCTTCCCCTTCCGGCGAAAGCAGCACGGCCGAGTTGAGCGGCTCGCGCAGCGCCCGATCGCGGAACGCGACCGTGCCGAAGAGGAGCGAGGTTTTTTCATCCCGCGCCACCGCCTCGACCCAGGAGTGCAACAGCGAGTCGTTATAGAAATAGAGCGGCGCGGGATTTTCCGGCCACACGATCATGGCGGGCCGCTCGGCGCCCGGGGAGCTGCGCGCGGTGGAAAGCGTCGAGAACACCCCGAGCAGCTTCTCCTCTTCGTCGCGGGTCCAGGGCGTCCGCTCGAGTTTCTCCTCGGAAACGTTGGGCTGCACCAGGCGCGCCACGTGCTCACCGTGGCCGGTGCGGGGCAGCGCAGGGAGCGCGTAGAGCAGCGGCGCGGCCAGCAGCCACGCCAGGTGCCGGCGCGGGCGGCGCAGCAGCGCCAGCGCCACGGCCGTGTTCATCATGGCCAGCACGAAGGACATGCCGGCGACGCCGGTGAGCGGCGCGAGGCGCGCCATCACCGACATGTTGGTCGCGGCGTTGCCGAGCAGCAGCCACGTGAAACCCAGGTATTGATGCGTGCCCTCGATCGCGGTCCACAGCGCGGCCACCGTCGGGATCGCCCACGCCGTTCGCAGCGGCCGGCCGGCGAGCCAGCCGAAGACGCCGAGGTGCAGGCCCTTGACCAGAAGAAAACCTCCCAGCAGGGCCGCCGCTCCCACCGCCGGGACGTTGCCGTGGACGTGCATGACGTAGTAGATCCAGTAGCACGAGCCGCCCCAGGAAATCGATCCTGCGATCCAGCCGAGGAGGAAGCGCCTCTGCCAGGAGTCTTCGGCGGCCAGCGCCACCAGCAGCGGCACGAGCGCCACCGGCGCCAGATAAGTAAGGTTGAACGCGGGAAACAGGACGACGAGCAGAACCCCCGAGGCCGCCGCGAGAACCAGCCGCGTCACGAGACCGCCGCGGCCACCTGATCCGCCATGTAGGAGCTGCGCACCAGCGGCCCGCTGAACACGGCGCGAAAACCCAGCCGCTCACCCACCTCCCGGTAATACTCGAAGCGTGACGGCTCGACGAACTCTTCGACCGGCAGATGCCGCCGCGTGGGTTGCAAGTACTGGCCGATGGTGGCCACGTCCACCGCCGCTGCCCGCAGGTCGCGCAGCAACTGCTCGACCTCCGCGGGCCGCTCGCCGAGGCCGACCATGAAGCCGGACTTGGTAACGGCGCCTGGGGCACGTTCGCGCGCGAACGCGAGCACGCGCAGCGACCGCTCGTAGCTCGCCTGCGGCCGCACGCGGCGGTAGAGCCGGGGGACGGTCTCGACATTGTGGTTGAACACGTGCGGCGCCGCCGCGAGCACCTGCGCGACGGCCTCGAGGTCGCCGCAGAAATCCGGCACGAGCACCTCGACGCGCGCCTCGGGCCGCGCGCGCTTCACCTCTCTCACCGTAGCCGCGAAATGCGCCGAGCCGCCGTCCGGAAGCTCATCGCGGTTCACGCTGGTGATGACCACGTAGCGCAGCCGCATCCGCGCCGCGATGCCGGCGACGCCGGCGGGCTCCCCGGGGTCGAGCGGCTCCGGCCGGCCGCGCGGCACGGCGCAGAAGCCGCAGCTCCGCGTGCACACGTTGCCCAGGATCATGAACGTAGCCGCGCCGCGATGGAAACACTCGTGGATGTTGGGGCAGCGCGCCGACTCGCACACCGTATGCAGGCGGAGCCCACGCAGCTCCGCTTTCAGCTCGTGAAGGGATTCGTAGTAGGTATGGGGCCGCCGCGCCCACTCCGGCAATCTCGGACGCGGCGCTTCGATTTGCACAAGCTCCATGGGGTCTCAGCCGGCCGCCGCTCAGGGCTTCTTCACAATCGATTTGTACCCGTCTTTT
>DASQHK010000320.1:0-1930 GCA_035632135.1 Bryobacterales bacterium | reverse complement strand
CGGAAGTGATTCCGCAGATCGAGCCGACCGAGTTTGGCTGGACCAGCGTGGCGCGCTGGCGGGACTACCGGAGCCGCGATGCGACCCCGCGTCCCGGCGCGGCGCGCTATGAGTGCGGAACGCTGAACACGGCCGGGTGCTTCGGCATGCGGGCCGCGATCGACCTGCTGCTGGAGGTCGGCATCGAGCGCATCGGCGAGCGCGTGGCGGGGGTGGCGCGGCGAATCGCGGCGGGCGTCCAGGACCATGGCTACCAGGTGCTGGCCGAGCCGGACGGTGAATCGGCCTCGGGCATTGTGGCGTTTCGCAAAGACGGTGTGGACGCGGTGGAGGCGGTCGCGCGGCTGGCCGCGCAGGGGATCGCCGTGGCTCCCCGGCTGGGCTGGATCCGCGCCTCGCCGCACTTCTACGCGAGCGATGCCGAGGTGGAGAAGTTGCTGGAGGCGCTGCAGTCGTAACTCCTCCGTGGCCTTTGTTGCTGAAAATAAAGGACTCATTGGCTTCGTTCGTGCAATTTTTTTGTTTTGAGAGCGGCGCCAGAACGTCCCAGGCTGCGCGGAGCGGCTTCGGTCTGCAGAATCGGGGCGCCGGAAGCCGCTGCTCGGCCGTGCTATTCTGAGTCGCATGAAGCTGGTGGGGCTGCGCCGGTGGAAGCTCTGGCTAGCGGCCGGAGCGGCCGCGCTGGGTTGCCTCTCTCTGTCTCTATTATACGCGCAGCGTCCACAGGGAACCTACAATCTCGAAGGGGAGTTCTATCCATCGCCGCCAGATTGGGACCGGCCGACCGAGTTCTACTACGCCCGCCTGATCTATCGCTACAACGGCGTGGGGCGCTGGGGACCGCGCTCGTGGATGATCGATTCGCCGGCGGCCGACCGGCATTTTCTGGAAGGGGTCGCGCGGCTGACGACGATCGACGCGGCGACGATGGAGAAATACGTCCGGCCCATCGATCCGGACTTCTTTGACTATCCCTGGCTCTACGCGGTCGAGGTCGGCCAGTGGACGTTCACCGACGAGGAAGCGTCCCTCATCCGCGAATTCCTGGCGCGCGGGGGCATGCTGGTGGTGGACGATTTTCACGGCACCTTCGAATGGTCCTGTTTCGTGCAGGGGCTGCGGAAGATCATTCCCGACCGGCCGATTGTAGAGATCCAGTCGAGCGACCCGGTGTTTCACACGCTCTATGACCTGGACCATCGGTTCCAGGTGCCCGGGCTGCAATACCTTTACACCGGCAAAATCTACGAGCTGGACGGAGTGGAGCCGCACTGGCGCGGCATTTATGACGACAAGGGCCGGCTGCTGGTGGTCATCAATTTCGACATGGACCTGGGCGACTCCTGGGAGCACGCCGACTTCCCGCCCTACGAGGAAAAATACACGGCGCTGGGGTACCGGCTGGGAATCAATTATATCATCTACGATATGACGCACTAGCCGGCAATTCCTGGTAACATTCGGGCTGTTGGAATCACCTATACCGGATGAACTCCCCAGGAGGGAGGCGACATGAGACTGCAAACTTTGGCTGGGACGGCGGCGCTCGCCGTAGTGTTGGCCGCCACGGCGGCGGCGGCGGACGTGACCGGGAAATGGGTGGCCCAGGTGCCGACTCGCGGCGGCGAAATGCGCGAGACCACCTTCACCTTCAAGGCCGATGGCGAAAAACTCACCGGCACCATGAGCGGGCCGCGCGGCGAGACGGAAATCTCGGACGGCAAGGTCAGCGGCGACGAGCTTTCCTTCACCGTGAACCTGAGCTTCAACGGCAACGACGTCAAGCTGCTGTACAAGGGGACGGTCAGCGGCAGCGAGATCAAGTTCACCCGCGAACGGGAAGGCAGCGATCGGAAGCAGGAGTTCACGGCGAAGCGCCTGCCAACGTAAGCCCGCTGCGTAAGCGCCCGGCCGAACAAGGCAGGGCGGC
>DASQHK010000319.1:0-8067 GCA_035632135.1 Bryobacterales bacterium | reverse complement strand
TGTTTGGAATCCACCGAGGCCAGGCCGCGGAAGATGAAAACGCCCAGGCCGCCCCCGCCGATGGCGGCGGCGATGGTGGCGGTGCCGATCGTCGTTACCGTGGCCACGCGCAGACCGGCCAGGATGGTGCGCGCGGCGAGCGGAATCTCAACCTGCCGCAGAAGCTGTCCCGGGGCCATGCCCATGGCGATGGCCGACTCGCGCACCGCCGGATCCACGCCGAGGATGCCCGCCAGCGTGTTTTGCAGAATGGGCAGCAGCGCGTAGAGCACCAGCGCCACGATCGCCGTCTGCTTGCCGATGCCGCCGATGAAAGGGATCGGAATCAGAAAGCCGAACAGAGCCAGGCTCGGCACCGTCTGCATGATGTTGGCGAACCCGAGCACCCAGCGCCGCAGCGGCACGCGGCGCGTGATGGCGATGCCGGCCGGAATGCCGATGGCCGTCGCAATCGCCATCGCGACCAGCACGATCACGATGTGCTCGAGCGTAAGGTCGAGAATTTCACTGCCCAGGCCTGTGGGCATCATCCCTCCGTGTGGGCGTCTCCGGCCGCGCGGGCGCCGGAATCACCCGGCTTCCAATCCAGGCACGCCAGGAATGCCTCCACCTCCGCGCCACGGGCGTGCAGCAGGTCGGCAGGCGTGGCCAGCACTTCCAGCCGGCCTTCGTGCAGGAGGCCGATGCGCGTCGCCACCAGCAGCGCTTCGCGCACGTCGTGGGTCACGAAGATCGCCGACTTGCCGAGCCGCCGGCGCAGTTCGACGAACAAGCGTTGGGCGTCGAGCCGCGTGACCGGATCGAGCGCGCCGAAGGGCTCATCGAACAGCAGCAGCGGCGGGTCGGCGGCGAGCGCCCGCGCCACGCCCACGCGCTGCCGCTGGCCGCCGGAAAGCTCGCGCGGGTAGCGGGCGGCAAACTGTTGCGCATCGAGTCCCACCTGGTCCAGCAATTCATGCACCCGCGGGCCGATCCGCTCCGGCGGCCAGCCTTCCAGGCGCGGCACGAGGCCGACATTCTGCGCCACGGTGAAATGTGGAAACAAGCCCACCTCCTGGATCACGTAGCCGATGCGCCGCCGCAAACGGATGGGGTCCCAGGCCGTGGTGGGCCGGCCCTCGACCAGCACCTCGCCGGCAGTCGGAGCGACCAGGCCGTTGACCATCTTGAGCGCGGTGGTCTTGCCCGAGCCGCTGCGTCCCAGCAATACCAAAGTCTCGCCGGCCTCGACTTCCAGATTGAGATGGCGCAGGATCTCGCGCCCGTCGATGCTATAGGAGACGTCGCGGAAGGCAACAATCGCGCTCGCCATAGGACTCACGGCGCTGCGATCCACAGGTTCTCGGCGAAAGCCCACTCCGGGTCGATCCACTGCGCCTCGCAGCGGAAGCCGGCGCGCTCCGCCATGGCCGGAATCTCTTCGGCCCGAAACTTGTGGCAGGCTTCGGTCCAGATGGTTTCCCCTTCGGCGAGCGTGCAGGCAAAATTGGCGGCGCGAATGGAGACAGTCTGTGCGCGGCGCGAGCGCAGGTGCATCTCGATGCGCCGCCGATCCGCGTCATATTTCGCTACGTGCTCGAACTCGCGCAGCGCGAAGCCGGCGTCGAGTTCGCGGTTGATGCGCGCCAGCAGATTCAAGTTAAACGCAGCGGTGACGCCGGTGGGGTCGTCATAGGCGAGCAGCATTTGCGGGACGGACTTGACCAGATCGGTTCCGATGAGCATGGCGTCGCCGGGCGAGAGGCGGCTGCGAATCTCGCGCAGGAATTTCCCGGCGGCCGGCGGATCGAAGTTGCCGATCGTGCTGCCCAGGAACAGGACCAGCAAAGATTGGCCGGCGGAGCGCCGCGAAGCGACCTCGCGCAGGCCATCGAGATACGACTGCTCGAGACCGACGATCCCGAGGGAGTTGAGGCCGGCAAGCTCCTGCCGGCACTTGGCAAGCGCCAGGCGCGAGATGTCGATCGGGTAGTAGAGCACGGGCTGGCGGAGCGCCAGAGCTTCCAGAAGCCAGCGTGTCTTGCGGCCGGTGCCGCTGCCCAGCTCAGCCACCAGAACAGGCGGCGAGAGGCGGTCGAGGATGGCTCTGGCGTGGCGCTCGAGCAGGCGCTCGTCGGCGCGGGTGAGGCCATACTCGGGCAGCCAGGTGATGGCCTCGAAGAGCGCCGTGCCCACTTCATCGTACAAATACATAGACGGCAGCTCTTTCTGGCCGGGCTTGCTCAGCCCGGCGCGAACGTCGCGCGCGAAATCAGCCCGTGCCGCAACTTCCAAGGAAGGCGCCGCCATAACTCCATTCTCAATACACCAAGACCGAGGCGCACTAATGCGCCGGCAGGTATCGCTTCGGTATTTTCAGGGCCAGGGAACCGGCGACGGTCACCACCTCGTAGCGGCCCTGGTAGCCGATGAGCAGGTGCGCGGCCCACGGCTCGAGCTGGTAGTCGTTGACCAGCCAGCGCGCCATATCCGTGGTGGCCATCTCGAGCGCGCGGTTGAGCGAGCTGGCGAACTCGGGCTGACTGCCGATGCTCACGATGTACTCGGCGTTTTCGAGGCGCGGGCCGGCCACCTTGGCGTTCTTGCGCAGCTCGACGGTGAATTCGACGTCCATGGAGGTCTCGATGCCGGTTCCGGTCGGCTCGCCGTCGGCCTGCAAGGCATGGCCGTCGCCCATGTAGAGCAGTCCGCCGGGATGCGTGACGGGAAGGATCACAGTGGCGCCTTCGGCGACCTGGTTGTAGTCGAGGTTGCCGCCCCAGGGGCCGGAGATCGCCGAGGTGGGCGCGAAATCGTCGGCCGCCGCGAGGCCCACGCAGCCGAGCATGGTGTGCGCCGGGAACTCGAACGGGATACGCCCGCTATGCGGCTCGCGCAAGCGGACGGTGTTGTGCTCGAGATCGAGGTCCCAGGGGACCTGGCCGGCGCGGCCGGGATGCACGAGGCCCTGTTTGTAATCGTTCGGGTAGAGCGATTCTATGTAGTCTGACGACAAAGAAAACAGACCGAGCCGGTAGTTGGTCCAACCCCAGTTGCGGTTCAGTCTCATGCGCCGGAAATACACCAGCAGGGCGTCGCCCGGCTCCGCCCCATCCACATAGAACGGCCCGGTGAGCGGATTGGAAAAGCCCGCGGGGTGCCGGCGGACGCTCTGGTCGTCCTGGCCGTTGGCATCGACTGTCTTGGTAATGACTGCGTCGCCGGGCCGGATGCGCAAAAGCACCGGGTTGCCCTTGGCGAAGGTGTGGTAATACTCAGTGGCGACGACCCGGTGGGTCTCGGCCGCGAGCAGCGCGGGCAGAAACAGCGAGAGCAAAACGAGCAGCCTGGACATTTTCAAACCGTCCTTTCGCCGCGGATCAGGTCGGCGTAGGTCTCACGATCGCGGATCACGGTGAAACCGGCGCCGTCGACCAGCACCTCGGCGGCCCGCGGCCTGGCATTGTAATTGGACGATAGCACGAAGCCGTAGGCCCCGGCGGTGCACACCGCGAGCAGGTCGCCGGACTCCACCAGCGGCAGCTCGCGGTCGCGGGCCAGGAAGTCTCCGGTTTCGCACACCGGCCCAACGATGTCGGCCTTCAGCGCCGGGCGCTTCTCCTGCTTGACCGGCACGATCTCATGATAAGACTGATAGAGCGCCGGGCGGATCAGGTCGTTCATCGCCGCATCGACGATCACGAATTCCTTCGAGCCGGAGCGCTTGCGATAGAGCACGGTGGCCAGCAGGACTCCCGCCCGGGCGACGATGGAGCGGCCAGGCTCCAGGTGCAGGTGCAGGCCACTGCCTTCGAGCGGCTTGGAAATAGCGCGCATGTAGTCCTCGATGGCCGGGCTTGGATCTTTGGGGCCGTAGCCTACGCCGAGGCCGCCGCCCAGGTCGAGGTGGCGGATCTCGATGCCGCGCGTGCGCAGGCGCTCGACCAGGTCGAGGACCTTGCGGAGCGCTCCGACAAACGCGCGGATGTCGAAGATCTGCGAGCCGATGTGGCAGCTCACGCCCTGGATGTCGAGGCTCTCCATGGCCGCGGCGCGCGCATAGAGATCCTCGGCCTCGCCGATCGGGACACCGAACTTGTGCTCGCGCAGGCCGGTGGCGACGTAAGGATGGGTCTCGGCGCTCACGTCGGGGTTGACGCGCAGCGCCACCGCCGCCCGCGCCTGCCGGCGCCGCGCGCGCTCGTTCACCAGCTTGAGTTCGGCTTCGGACTCGCAGCTCAGCAGCGCGACGCCTACTCCAAGGGCATAATCAATCTCCTCGGCCGTCTTGCCCACGCCCGAGAAAACGACCTGGGCCGGGTTGCCGCCCGCCTGGAGCACGCGAAACAGCTCGCCGCCGGAGACGATGTCGAAGCCGGCCCCGTGCCGCGCGAGCAGGCTCAGCACTCCGAGCGAGCCGTTGGCTTTCACCGAGTAGTGAACGGTGTGGGGGACGGCGGCGCAGGCACGCGTGTAAGCATCGTAGTTGCCCAGGATCGCGCGGGCGGAATAGATATACGCCGGCGTCCCCACGCGCGCGGCGATCTCGGCGAACGAGACGTCCTCGCAGTGCAGCACGCCCGATTTGTATGGAAAGCCGGGGGCGGGCGTCATTTCGCTTTCACCACCAGCGCCGTCTGGTCGTCAAAGACGCGCGCGCCGGCGGCGTGGTTCTTCACGTCCTGAAAAATCTGGTGGATCAGCTCCGCCGCGCCCAGGGCGCCGTGCTGCTCGATCAGTTGCGCGAGCCGCTGGCGGCCGTAATCCTGGCCGAAATGGTCACGGCTATCACTAATACCATCGGAGGTGAATACTACGGCGTCGCCGGGGGCCAGAGCCAGCGCAACCTGCTCGTATTCGGTGTCGCCCAGCAGGCCCAGCGGAATGCCCACCACGCGCTGCTCGGCGGCGCGGCGCCGGCTCAAGAGAATGGGCAGCGGCATGCCCGCGTTGGCCACCACCAGCTCGCGCGATTTGGGATGCCAGCGGGCGCACAGCAGCGTCAGGTAGCTGGAGTCCACCTTACGCTCGAGCAGGGCGAGGTTGAGAGCGCGCAGCAGTGTCGCCGGCAAGGTGTGCTGCTGGGCCAGCAGGCGCAAGAGGCCGCTCACCAGCGCGGCGTAGAGCGCAGCCGCCGCTCCTTTGCCGCTCACGTCGCCCACGACAATGCCCAGGCCCTTGTCAGAAAACGCCACGAAGTCGTAGAGGTCGCCGCCGATCTCGCGGGCCGGCTCGTAGTGGACGGCGATCTCAAGGTCTTCGAGCTTGGGGCACTCCGCGGGGAGGAGGTGCTGCTGGAGCTGGCGCGCCGCTTCCATGTCGCGCTCCAGGCGTGCCTCGTTTTTGGTCACGCGCTGGTAGAGCCGGGCGTTCTCGATGGCCGTCGCGATTTGCGGCGCGAGCAGCGAAAGCGTTCGCACGTGGTCTTCGGTGAAGTAGTTGAGCTGCTCGCTCTCCAGATCGAGCACGCCGATCAAGCGGTTGCGCGCCACGAGCGGCACGGCGACCTCCGAGCGGATGCCCTCGTTGCTGGCGATATAGCGCGGGTCTTTGCTGGTGTCCGGCGCGAGCACGGGCAGCTTCGATTCCGCGGCCGCGCCAACGATGCCGCGCCCCAGCGGAATGTTGTCCATGTGAATGCGCTTGTCATAGCGGATGCTCATGTAGTCTTTGAGCATCGCCTCGGCCGGCTCGAGCAGCAGGATGCTGAGGGCGTCGTAGTTGATGAGCTGCCGCACCTGCTCGGAGATTTTCCGCAGCAGCGGATCGAGATCCAGGATGGAGGAGAATTCCTGGGCGATGGCGGAGAGCGTGCGCAGCGTGCGGTTCTGGGTGACCACGCGGCGATAGAGCCGCGCATTGTCGATGGCCATTCCCACCCGTGCCGCAATCAGTTCCACAATGCCCAGCTCCTGCTCGGTGAAGGCATTGAGGCGCGTGGACTGGATGTCGATCACGCCGACCAGCTTGCCCCGGGCCACCATCGGCACGGCCAGCTCCGACCGCACGGCATCGAGCGCGTTGAGGTAGCGCGGGTCGCGGCGAACGTCGTTCACCAGCACCGGTTCCCGCGAGGCCGCCGCGGCGCCGGTGATTCCCTCGCCGATCTTGATGCGCAGATGCTCCACCACTTCCTGGCGGTGGCCGATGGCGAAGCGCATCCGCATGCTGGCGCCCTTGTCGGTCACCAGCAGAATGGCGAAGATCTCATAGTCGATGACCTTCTTGATCAGCTTCGCCACCGCCGGCAGCAGCTTTTCGAGGTCCAGCGTTTGGGAGGAAGCTTCGGACACTTCCAGCAGGAAGTCGAGCAGGTCGCTGCGTTGCTGGAGCAGCGCGGGCCGGGAGGTCATCGGGCTTCAGCCTTTCGGGCTTCTTCGAGAATCTTGACGCTGGCGCTGGCGCCGATGCGCGTCGCGCCGGCCGCCGCCATCTTCTCGAGGTCTTCCAGGCTGCGAATGCCGCCGGCCGCCTTGATGCCCATCTCGGGGCCCACCACCCGCCGCATCAGGACCACGTCGTGAACGCTCGCGCCCGAAGGGCCGAAGCCGGTGGAGGTTTTCACGAACTCCGCGCCGGCCAGCCTGGCCAGGGCGCAGGCAACGGTCTTCTGGCCGTCGTCGAGCAGCGCCGCTTCGAGGATCACTTTCACGATGGCCCCGCCGCGGTGAGCCGCGTCTACCACCGCGCGAATGTCGAGATACACCCGGTCGATATCGCCCGAGCGCAGCGCGCCGATGGGGATCACCATGTCGATCTCTTGGGCACCCAGTCTGACAGCCTCTTCGGTTTCCACGCGCTTCGCGTCGGTCAGCGCGGCGCCCAGCGGAAAGCCGACCACCGTGCAGACCTTGACGCCCGAGCCTTGCAGGAGCTGGGCGCACAGCGCCACCCACGAGGAGTTGACGCACACGCTGGCGAAGCGGAACCGCCGCGCTTCCTCGCACAGCTTCACAATCTGCTCGCGCGTCGCTTCCGGCCGCAGGAGGGTGTGGTCGATCAAGCCGGCGATGCGCTGGTCGATGGCGGTGATCCGCTCACTGGCCGAAACGCGATCGGCGCCGGCGGCGATGATGGCTCCTGTTTTTTTCGCGCAGGTTTGCGGGCAGCGCTGCACGCAGCCCGGGCACACCAGCTCGGGGATGTTGAGCCCCTCGGCCCCGGCGGGCAATCCGGCGCGCAACGCCGGCGCCTGGGCGGCATAGACGGGAGGAGGCAGCGACTCGGCCGACGGGGAGCGCGCTGGGGCGCCCGCGTGGCCCAGGCGCGCCAGCACCTCGTCGCCGATCTGCTCTATGAGCCGGTTGAGTTCGATGGGGTCCACGTTCGGTAGCGCCGCTCCAGCGCCGCGATCTTGTCCACCCGCTTGGCGTGACGGCCCCCGGCGAAAGGAGTAGTAAGCCAGGTGTGCAGCACCTCGCGGGCCTGCGTCTCGGTCAGCAGCCGCCCGCCCAGCGTGAGCACATTGGCGTTGTTGTGTTCGCGGCTGTTTTTTGCGGAAGCTTTATCATAGCATAGCGCCGCGCGCACTCCCGGCGCCTTGTTGGCCGCGATGGCGCTGCCGATGCCCGCGCCGTCAATGATTACGCCGCGCGCCGCCGTCCCGGCCGCCACCAACTCGGCCACCGCCTGCGCGATGTCGGGATAGTCGGCCGGCTTCTCGTCGTGCACGCCGACATCGGTCACCGTGAGCCCCAACTCCGCGAACACCGGCTTCAGCACTTCTTTTATCCGGAAACCGCCGTGATCGCTGCCGAGCGCCACCGTTCGCTCCGGGGACGCGGTTTCCGACCACTGGCCTGGCTCAACTTCCACCAGCCGGATGCGCCGCGCGGCCGCCAGATCGAGTGCCGCCGGCGTGAGCAGCGACCCGCGCGGCAGCCGCAGCTCCGAGCCTTCGGCCAGCTCGGCCATCTCCGCCTCTGTGATGACCTTTTTCACCGGAGCGTCTCTTCGGCCGGCCCCTCCACCAATACGCAGATGTCGGCCAGGTTGCGGTACCGCTCGGCGTAGTCGAGCCCGTAGCCCACCACAAATTCGTCCGGGATCTGGAAGCCGGTGTAGGCCACGTCCACCGGCTTCAGCCGC
>DASQHK010000318.1:0-32093 GCA_035632135.1 Bryobacterales bacterium | reverse complement strand
GAGAAGGCCAAGCGGCTGGTGGAGCACAAGCGGGACGTGGTGATTCTGCTCGACTCGATCACGCGCCTGGCGCGGGCCTACAACACGATTGTGCCGCCGTCGGGCAAGGTGCTGTCGGGCGGCGTGGACTCGAACGCGCTGCAGCGGCCGAAGCGTTTCTTCGGCGCGGCGCGCAACATCGAGGAAGGCGGCTCGCTCACCATCATCGCCACCGCGCTGATCGACACCGGCAGCCGCATGGACGACGTGATCTTCGAGGAGTTCAAGGGCACAGGCAACATGGAAATCCACTTGGACCGCAAGCTGGTGGACAAGCGGATCTTCCCGGCGATTGACGTAAACAAGAGCGGGACGCGGAAGGAAGAGCTGCTGCTGTCGAAGGAAGAGTTGAACCGGGTGTGGGTGCTGCGGAAGGTATTGAGTCCGCTGTCGAGCGTGGAGACCATGGAGCTGCTGCTCGACAAGATCAGCAAGACGGCCTCCAACGCCGACTTCCTGCGGGCGATGAGCGGGTGATCTCCGGCAGCATAGCGGCCCGATCCTGCACCATCTCCAAGACCACTCAATAAGCTGCCTGGAAGATCTGATCCGACCAGCTCACAGAATCAAAGTAGATCTCGGGGATCTGGTCTTTGGGCAGGCCGAGCCGGTCCGCCAGCGTTGCCAGCTCGGCCCAGTCGCCGGCCTCGTAGGCGCGCACCAGCGAATAGGCGGAGCTGACACGGTCGCTTGCCGGGGAGCGGCCGAGGAGGACGTCAATGACGTCGTCCCGCAGCGAGATCTCGGTGAGCAATTCTTCGAGCGGCCGGTCCATGATGGCGTCGAGAAGGGAGAACATCCCTATCAGGAACAGCTCCGACTTGCGGCTTGCGAGGCCGACGCGGCCGGCGAGCAGCTCGCAGAAGCGGCCGCGCAGAATCGCAGTCACTACCAGCTCGTCCGGCTTGTCCACCGCCAGCTCGAGCAGGGCGACCAGGGAGACCCATTTGCGGATCTCCTGCTCTCCCAGGAGCACCAGGGCCTGGCGGATGGACTCAATCCGGTAGGACCAGGTGAAGGCGGCGGAGTTCACGTAGCGCAGCAGTTTATACGAGAGCGAAATGTCGCACAGAATCAGACCCTCGATCCGGCTGAGTTCGAGGTCACAATGGCGCATCTCGCGCAGCAGGCGGAGATAGTTGAGCTTGAAGCCGGGCGCCACGCGGCGCGCGAAAAGCGCGGGGCGCGACAGGAAGTAGCCCTGGAAGTAGCAATAGCCCATCGCCCGGGCCTGCTCGAACTCGTCGCGCGTCTCTACCTTCTCGGCGAGCATCCGGATGCCGGAATTGCCGTAGCGCTCGCACAGGCTCTTCCGCTCGGAGGGCGCCGTAACCCGGAAGTCCACTTTGATGATGTCGGCCAGCTCCACCAGGGGAGCGTACCGGGCGTGGTTGACGAAGTCGTCCAGGGCGAGAAGATAGCCCTGGGCTTTCAGGTGCCGGCAGGCGGCGATCACTTCCGCATCCGGCTCGACTGTTTCAAGGATCTCAATCACCGCCAGGTGCTGCGGCAGCGCGGAGGCGCGCTCGTCGATGAGCAATTCGCGGGGAAAGTTGATGAAGGCCCGCTTGCCTCCGAGGATTTTCTCCACTCCAATAGAGAAGAAGCTGTTGGCGATGACTTGGGAGGTGGCCACGGCGCCGTCGGCGGCGCCGAAGGCGTCCGTGGAACAGGAGCGGAACAGAAGTTCGTAGGCGTAGACGTTCAGACGGCGATCGAAGATCGCCTGCCGGGCGACAAAAACTTCCATCCGCTTACTTATCGGCAGTTTCCGGCGGCTGCGGGGGCGATTCCGGCGGCGAGCGGCGCTGCTGCAGCGCCTCAAACAGGACGATGCCCGCGGCGACGGACACGTTCAGGGAGGCGATGCGCCCGGCGACAGGGATCTTCACCAGGAAATCACAATGCCGCGCCACCTGCTGGTGCAGGCCCTTGCCTTCGCCGCCGAGCACGATGGCGGCCCGGCCGCGATAATCGGCCTGGTCGTAGCTCCGCTCCGCGCGCTCGTCGAGGCCGAAGATCCAGTATTCCTTCTCCTTCAGAAACTCGAGCGCACGGTTCAAGTTGGGCACGCGGGCCACGGGGAGGTACTCGAGGGCGCCGGCCGCGGCTTTGGCGACGGTTTCGGTGAGGCCGGCGGCGCGCCGCTCGGGAATGACCACCGCCCCGGCGCCGGCGGCGTAGGCGGTGCGGATGATCGCGCCGAGGTTGTGGGGGTCTTCCACGCCATCGAGCAGCACGAGCAGCGCGGAGCCGGGGGGAACTACATCCTCCAGCTCGCGGTAGCGGTGCGCCGCGGCGAACGCCACCACGCCCTGGTGAGCGCTCGATTGCGCCGCGCGGTCCAGGGCCGCGCGCGGCTCAAAGCGCAGCGGGACGCCGTCCCGTCGGCAGTGGTCGATGATCTGCTGCAGGCGCGCGTTGCCGGCTCCGCGAGCCACCAGCACGTGCTCGATGGCGCGGCCGGCCTGGAGCGCCTCGGCGACCGCGTGCACGCCGATCAATTTGTCCATGGGAACAGTGTAGCGCCCGTGTAGCGATCGCTTAGCGGCGGTGGGCGGCGTCTTCGCCGGCCTCGGGCGTGCGCAGGCGCGTGCCGTGCTCGGGAGTTCCCGAGGGAGTTGCGGTCTGCTGCTTCGGGGGTGGCGCCGGCTGGCCACCGGGCTTGGGCGGGGCCGCCGGGGCGGCTGGAGCGCGGGCGCCATGGCGCTCACCGCCGCGGACGCCGCCGCGATTCTCATCACGATTGTGATCGCGCCCGTCGCGTGGCTGGCCGCCCGGAACCTGCTCGATGACCACGACCCCGGGCACATAGACTGTCCCGCCGGGGGCATAGTCGGCTGAGGGAGGCGCGGCGGGCGCCGGCGCAGCTTGATAGTTGTAATAGGTAGGAAGCGGAGCCGGCGCGGCGGCCGCAGGCTCGGGAGAAGCCGGCTCGGCGCCGACCACTTGAATCCCGCCGGCACCCGTTCCGGAACTTCCGCCGCCGAGCGCGGCATCGGGATTATAAGCCTGGTCGGCGGCGATCGGGAGAATGCGCGTGGTGCCGACGCGCGTCGGCCGCTTGCGCGTGGCCGTGACCACCGGCTGCGGCGGGGCCGGCAAAGCAGCGAGAAACTGGCCCTCCCGAAGCGGGTCCGGCGGCACGCGCACGGCCGCGCTGGGCTCGATCACGCGGGCCCCGGGCGTGTAAGGGGCGAAGGTGGTGTTGGCCGGCGAGTAGAGTGACGGCCGCGCATCCGCGCGCCATTGCTCGCCCGGAGCCAGCGGCCCCCAGCCGACCAGGCCGGCCGAGCGCAGCCAGTAGGCGTCGCCGGCGTGGAACGAAATGCCGGCGGCGTCGTCCGGGGCGCCCTGCGGAACCCACAGCCAGCCGCTGGGCGGCCGATACACCCAGCGGCCGTAGTGATAGGGCAGCCACCCCCACAGTTCTGCTGATATCCAGGTATAACCAAGACCTCCCTGCCAGCGCCAGCGCCCCAATTGGAAAGGCTTCCAGCCCTGTGGCACGTGCGGCTGCCAGGCGGGGACCGGGCGGGCGCCGAGGCCGGTGGTTTGCATCCACTTGCCGTAAGCTTCCAGTTCGCCCAGGCCGGCGGGAAAACCAGCGAGCGGGGGGCTGGCCGTCCACGGAATCGTTTCCTTATCGCGCTGCTCACTCCAGCGGTCGAGATCGCCGGCCACCACCTCGCGGAACAACTGGAATTGGTCGAGCGCCTGCGGGTTGACCCGGACGGTCTGGCCCTCCTGGAGATCCAGCTCCGCGGCGCGCGAGCTGAAGCGGACGCTGCCTTCCATCACGGCGACGGTGGAGGTTTCTTTGGTGACGTCAACGCGGATGCGGGAGCCGGCGAGGAATGTGATTTCCATTCCGGGAGCCACGACCACGAAAGCGTCCAGGCCGGCCGGCTCGGCGGTCGCGTAGAAGGTTCCGCGCTCCACCGAAATCAGGGTGATGCGCTGGGCGGTGGAAAGCCGCGTCAAATCGGAAAGCTCCGCCAGAGAATCCGACGCCAGGCGGATCAGGCTGCCCTCATCGAGCGCCAGCTCGGCGCGGCCGCCGGCGACCGTTTCGACCCAGGAACCCTGCCCAACGGGAAGGTTGCGCTCCGCCGGCACACGCTCGCCGGTCGCCGGCAGTTCCACCTGCACCGGACCTTCGGCCAGGGTGACGCGGGCGAAGCGCAAGTGCAGATCGGCGGCAAACAGAGCCGCCGGGAACAGGATGGAAAGGGCGAGAGCCGCACCAGCCGCACGCATGATCCGCCTCCCCGGCAGGCTGGCCGCAGCCCGCCTGCTGATTAGACGGTAGCACGAAGGCCGCAGTTGCCCCAATACAGCCCTGGCTCGGCGGAGGAGAGTAAGATCGAGACGTGGACGCGGAATCGCTGATCGAGCACATCGGGCGGCTGCCGCACGGCCAGGCGGGCTACAAGCAACTGGTCCGCGAGCTGGGGACGCGCGGCGAGGAGCGCCGCGAGCTGGACCAGTTGCTCGAGCGGCTGGTGGAGCGCGGGCGGCTGATTGAGACGCGGTCGGGCCACTACATGCTGGCCGATCGGCAGAGCGAATACGTCACCGGCCGCATCAGCCTCCACCGCGACGGCTATGGCTTTGTAATACCAGACCAGGGCCCGGGCGGCGCAACGAGCGTCCGGCAGCAGGACATCTACGTGGACGCCGGATCGGCGGCGGGCGCCATGCACGGCGACCGGGTGCTGGTGCGCCTGCGGGGGCCGTCAGACGGGCGGCTGGTGCGCGTGCTCGCGCGCGCCCACGCCGAGGTGGTGGGCGAGTTTCACTACAGCCGGCGCGGCAGCCACGTGGTCCCCTACGACGAGAAGATTCGCGAGAACATCCTGATCGCGCGGGGAGCCGAGCTGCCGCCCGAGACCGGGGCCGGCGCGCGGCATTCCGCCGACCGGCTGGGCGACGTGAAACGCCTCGAGGTGGCGGCCGCCGAGGAGCTGGACGGCGCGGTGGTCAACGTGGAGATCACCGACTACCCGACGCTTGCCGAGCGCGCCCGCGGCCGCGTGATCGAAGTGCTGGGCAGGCCCGGCGATTTCGGCATCGACGTCGAGATCATGATCCGCAAGCACCACCTGCCCCACCGCTTCCCGCCCGAAGTGATCGAAGAGGCCGAGAGCCTGGAGACGGTGATCCGCGCCGAGGAGATGGAGCGGCGGCGGGACTTCCGCCGGCTTGACGTAGTGACCATCGACGGCGAAACGGCGCGCGACTTTGACGACGCCGTGTGGGTGGAGCGGACGCCCGAGGGCCACTACCAACTGCAAGTGCATATCGCCGACGTCTCGCATTACGTGCGCGAGGGGACGGCGCTCGACCGCGAGGCGCGGCTGCGCGGCACCAGCGTCTATTTCCCCGACCGCGCCGTGCCCATGCTGCCGTATGAGCTTTCAACCGGCGTCTGCTCGCTCAACCCGCGCGCCGACCGGCTGGTGCTCTCCGTGCTGCTGGAGCTCGATCCGCACGGCGACTTTGTCGCCGCGGACTTCTGCGAAGGGGTGATCCGCAGCGCCGAGCGGATGACCTACACCGACGTCAACCTGGTGCTCGAAAGCGATGCAGGACTGCGGGAGCGCTACGCGAGGGTCTCGCCGCGCTTCGAGACGATGGCCGAGCTGGCGCGCATTCTCAACCGTCGGCGCCACAAGCGCGGCTCCATCGACTTCGACCTCCCGGAGCCGGTGATCGAATTCGACGAGGCGGGGATGGTCGCCGGCATCGCGCGCGCCGAGCGCAACATCGCCCACCGGCTGATCGAGGAGTTCATGCTGGCGGCCAACGAAGCGGTGGCCTCGCTGCTCGAAAAGCGCCTCGCGGCCTCGCTCTACCGCATCCACGAAAAGCCGGATCCCCGGCGGGTGATGGAGTTCGAGCAGGTGGCGGCGGGCTTCGGCTACTCACTCGGCGTGGGGCGCGTGCCGGCGCGTGATTTCGGCTTCACGGTGCGCCATCGCGACCACACCAAGGGCCGGCGCAGCCTGATCCTGCCGGAGGGAGACGTTCCCATTACCTCGCAGCACTACCAGCGGCTGATCGCGCGCCTCGCGGGCAAGCCCGAGGAGCGCATCCTGAGCTACCTGATGCTGCGCTCGCTCAAGCAGGCCCGCTATAGCGAGGAAAACCGTGGCCATTTCGCCCTCGCCTCGCCCTGCTACACGCACTTCACCTCGCCCATCCGCCGCTACCCCGACCTGGTGGCGCATCGGCTGCTGAAGACGGCGTTGGGTCGCGGGACGCCCTCCGGGGGCCTCTCCGAGCTGCCGCCGGGCCAGGCAGCGGGGCGGCACGGGGCACGCTCGAGAGCGATGACCGGCGCGGCCGGGTCCACGGCGGCGAGCGTTCTGCGCGCCATCGCTGAAGAGTGCTCCTTTACCGAGCGGCGCGCCGCCGACGCCGAGCGCGAGCTGCTCGAATGGAAGAAGGCGCGGTTCCTCGAAGAGCGGCTGGGCGACGAGTTTGACGCCATTGTGGTGAGCGTCACCAAGCACGGCCTCTTCGTCGAGTTGCTCGACCTGTTCATCGAGGGGCTGGTGCCGATTGAGACGCTCGCCGGCGACCGCTACACCTTTCGACAAAGCCTGCGGGCCATCGTCGGGGAGCGCCGCAAGCGGAAGTTTGCCCTCGGCGACCGGCTCACCGTGCGCGTCGACCGGGTGGACGCGGCCGAGCGGCGCGTGCTGTTCTCCTGGGTGCCGGAGAAACCGTAAACCAAAGCGCGGCCGCCGCTCGAGAGGAGTTTCGCGGCAAGGAATTGGCAGGCGCCGCCGTCTTGTCGCGCCGCCCGCCGGCTGGCATCCGGTAAGGCGAGCAGAAGCCGGGGCTTACGCAATGCGGGTTTTGGAGCATGACTTGCACATGCTGCCGGGGAGCTTGTCATGATTACCTTGCTGCGGCAGTCCACTACGAAACAGGCAGAACTTCCCGCGCCCAAAACCGCGCCGGGGCGAAAAGCCCCGGGCTATGCCTCACGGCCCTGGCGCAATCACTTCCAGGAGTTGTTCGAGGGAGGTCCCGCTGCGGCTTCTAGCGCCGCCAAGAGCAATCCGCAACCGGTCTTGGCGCACGCGCGGTCGACTTTTTCCCCGCCCGGCGCGCAGGTTCGCAGCACCCGCACCGGCCTGCCGCTAAAAACGGTTTCGCGCTCCGCGGCGGCGCTGGCAGAGCCGCCCCGCCCGCAGCCGGCTGCAACCGCCGTGACCCCCGCTACACCGCTACAGGCGGCGAACATTTTGCCCGCCACGGTGCAGCCGGCGACTGCCTCGCCCGCGCCGGCGCTGCCGGCAACCGTGCTGCCCGCCACGCCTCCGGCGCCAAGCTCACCTGCCACGCCGGCCGCCACGCCCCCGGCCGCTCCCGCTTCTGCCCCGGCCAGCGTCGCCGCTGCCTCCCACCTGACCGTGCCGGGTATGGACTTGAGCGAATACAGTCCCATGGATCCGCCGCTGTCGCTCGCCCCGCTGCAACAAGAAATGGCGCGGCAGGGGCTTGACGTCAGCTTGTTCCAATTCTCCCAACTGTCTTCCTACGAGGTGTTCCCCGGCCGCCCGGATCTGAGCTTTTACAACCACCAACTGCTGATCCAGGGACCCCACGGAGCGAAGTTGTTTGATCTGGGACTGGCGCTGAAAACGCCGTGGGTGACGGCCGTAGAACTGAAGTCGTACGGCCTCGCCTGAGCGAGCGCCGGGCGCCATACAGAAGGCGCCGCCACACCAAGCTCTCCCTGCGGCTTACGGCCCGTTGCTTACGGCCTGCTGCCTGCTGCCGTCAGTTGCCGGACCTTTCGCAGTAAATCCATCTCTCCACGAGAAAGCCGGTCGCGAGGGTGAGTGGGATCGGCAGCGAGGGGCCGCACCGCTGGTGGGACGATGCTGCGCTCGTGGGTCTCAACAGTGCGGAGCGCGACGCGGCCGGCAGAGGGTATCTCGGGCGGGGCCTGCCGCAACTGCCGCTCCACGTGCAGCAGCCGCAGATGCAACCCGGCGGTGGCGGCCTCGAACCTCTTCTTCATCAGGCCCTGCGCGGTCTCGAGCGCTAGAAGGTCGCGCCGTGCACCGCCGGCGCGGCGATACAGCAGCCAGACCAGAGCCGCCAGTATGGCTTCGAGCGCCAGGGGAATCAACTGCAGCCCGCTTGTCATCGTTTTGCTCGTTTCTCCTTGGCCAGGGCGCCCCAAAGCTGCGCTGCGGGCCTAAAGAATCGACCGGATCCGCTCCTGCCGGCTGACAATCTCGGTCACCCGGATGCCGTAATTGCCGTCCACCACCACCACCTCGCCACGGGCGATCACACAGTCGTTGATCAGCACTTCGACCGGCTCGTTGGCCAGCCGGTTCAGCTCGACGATGGAGCCGGAAGAAAGCTTCAGCACGTCCTTGAGCGGCAGTTGGGTGCGTCCAAACGTCACACAGACGGGCAGCTCCACTTCCAGCAGCAGATCCATGTTGCGCGGCTGTGGCTGCGAGGCGGTGGAGCTGAGCGGGTCCCCGGCCGCAGCGCGAACGGCCGGCGGAGCCTGCGGCGGCCCTGACGAAGAGGCCGCCGGCGAGGACGGCGGCGAAGAGTCGGGGGCGGCGTCGAGGCTCTGCATCAGGGCCGCGTTGGGCGCCAGGGCGATCACGTGCGTGGCGCCCGCGACGACGCACTCGATGTGAACGGCGTAGGCCGTGTCCGGGGCCGCCTCCGCCGCTTCCGGGGCGGAAAAGCTCACACGCTTGCCCAAGCGCAGCGCGATGAGATCCCCGGCCGCAGCGGCCGCCTGGCTGAGCATCTCGAGGTACGCGCCCTGGCACTCTGCTTCCGCGAGCGTCGGGTCGCCGGCCGCCAGGCGGCCGAGGGCGGTGACGGTTTCCGCTCCGCAGCCGGCCCACACGCCGGCGCTCGCAGCGGTCTCGAGCGCCAGCCGCCGCCACACCGGCGACCTCCAGGCGCCCCACCCTGAGGGGTCGGCCGGGGAGGTGCACCACGAGACGCCCGCCAGCGTCCCGGCCCCGGCCATGGACTCCAGCGCCCGCGTGAGCGCCTGCTCGAAGGCCGCCGAAAGCCAGTCGGCCGCGGCCTCCGAGTTGCGTGCCTGCCGAGAATCAGTGTCTCGTTGCATCGTCAATGCCGCCTGGAAGCGTTCCCGTAAGCGTCCTCAGTACTCCGGCACGCTGTGAATCAGCACAGCGCGGTTCTTCCCCGCCATCACCACCTCGCCCTCGAACTTGCGCTGGCCGTTCACGTTCATGTGAACAGGCCGGCTGAGCGGGATGTCGAAAGTCACCACGTCGCCCTGTTCCAGGTGCAGCAGGTCGTCGGTGCGGATGGTGGCGCCCTCCAGCCGCGCGTCCAGCGTCACCGGCAGCGCGCTCACCAGCCTCTGCATCATCTGCTGCTCCGCGTCGTTGCCCGTCTTGCGCCGGATCGACCACTGCTGCTCGAACTGCTGGCCGAGCATCTTCACCATGATCGAGGGGATGCCGAAGTTCATCATCCCGCGATTCTCGCCGGTGGTGATCTCGAAGCCAACCGCCACGATGGCTTCGTTGGGCGACAGAATCTGGATCAACTGGGGCTGCGTCTCCATCTCCTCGATCGAGAAGTTGATCTCCGCCACCGGCCTCCAGGTCTCGCTCAGATCATGCAGCACAATGCGCAGCACGCCTTCGATGATGCTCTGCTCGATTTCGGTGAGTTCCCGAAACTCCTTCATGCTGGCCTTGCCGTTGCCGCCCAGCAGAATGTCCAGAATCGGGAACACCAGCGAAGGGTTGATTTCGAGCACCGCGTTGCCGTCGAGCGGCTTCATCCCTACCGTGGCGATGCAGGTCGGCGTGGGCAGGTACTGCAAGAATTCAGCGAAGGAAAGCTGCTCCACCGACACCAGGTGCACCACCACGTAGGCCCGCAGGTAGGCGCCCAGCGAGCTGGCCAGGTTGCGGGCGAAAAAGTCGTGCAGCAGATGGATGGAGCGCAACTGTTCCTTGGGGATGCGGTCCGGCCGGCGAAAATCGTAGATGAACGACTTCTTCGCCGCCTGGCGAGCCTCTTCCACTCCCACGCTGCTCGCCTCGCGAAACAGCCGGTCGATTTCTTCCTGCGAAAGCTGCGTGTCAATCGCCATGTTGGAACCAGCTATCTTGGAACCAGCCAGATCGGAACCAGCCGCCCGCCCCCCGCAGGCCACAGGCCGTAACGTTTTGCGGTCGATAATCGCTGGGTCTGGTCATCTCTCTACCGCTTGCTCTCAGCTACCGACTGCCTGCTGCCTTCCCGCGGCCAGCGCGCGCGCAGATACGTGCGCAGCCGCAGAATGGCCTGTGATTTCAGTTGCGAGACGCGCGTCTCGTGCATCTTCAAGACCTCGGCGATCTGCCGGAGCATCAGCTCCTCGTAGTAGTACAGAGTGAGGATGGTGCGCTCCACGCGCGGCATGCGGTCCAGGGCCGTCGAGATCAGCTTCTCCAGCTCCGCCCGCTCCAGGATGTTCGACGGCCACTGCTCCTCGTCGTCGGAGAGGAAGCGCAGCGCGTCCACGCTCTCGCCGTCGGAGGAGCCGGCGTGCTCCAGGCGCGCCAGGTTCACCGCCCGCACCTCCACCAGCCACTCGTGATATTCCTCGAGCGAGACGCCCAGCTCGGCGGCGATCTCTTCCTCGCTCGGCGTGCGGCTCTGCTTCTTCTCCGCCATCAGGATGGCCGCCTCGATCAGCTTCGCCTTGCGTCGCTTGTTGCGCGGCGCCCAATCCAGGTCCCGCAGGCTGTCCAGGATCGCGCCGCGGATCTTGTACTCGGCATAGGTCTTCAGCTTGACGTTCAGCCCCGGATTGAAATTATCGATGGCCATGATCAGGCCGATGATGCCGGCGCTGATGAGGTCTTCCAGGCCCACACTTTGCGGCAGCCTCTGATGGATGCGGGAGGCGATCAGCTTTACCTGCGGCAACTGCTCCAGGATCAGCCGCTCGCGCTCCGCAGCGGCGTCGGTCGCGCTCGGCAACGAAGATAGGATGGGGTGCGTTGCCTTCATTCCGCGATTCCTTTAGAGACCACCCGCCGGCAGCTTCCCGGTCCAGACCAGCTTCGCCACCGCCGCCTTGCCGGCCGCCACGAGATCCTCCGGAATCCGCTGCCCCACGCCGAGGAACGACAGCGGCCAGCCGGTCCGCACCGCCTCCTGGAGCAGCGGGCCGAAGGTCTGCGTTTCATCGAGCTTGGTGAACAGCAGTTTGCGCGGACCAAACACGCTGTACTCCTCGATCGAGCGGCGCAGGTCCCTGGGCTTGGTCGAGGCGCTCAGCACCAAGTGCGTGTCGATTCCCTCGCTCGCGCGCAGGAACCCGGCCAGGCCGGCCGCGCCGGCCAGCTCGCCGCCGCCGTAACCCGGGGTGTCGATCAGAACCAAATCGGGTGCCCCGTGAGCGGCCGGCCCGGCGCGGGGCGTCTTGGTGGAGCCGCGGCAAAGCTCGTCGAGAACGGCGCCCAGCTCCGCTCCCCCATCGAGCGCCGTGCATCCCACGCCGAAGATCTCGGCGTACGTCTCGATCTGGTGGAGCGCGCCCACGCGCTGGTTGTCAGCCGAGAGCAGGTGAACCTGGCGGCTTCTTTCGAGGCCCATGCGCACGGCGAGCTTGGCAAGAGTGGTGGTCTTGCCGGCGCCGGTCGGCCCCACCAGCGCCACGATCTGTGGCGCCCCTCGATGGCTCGTTCCCACCTCCGGCTCGACCGGAACGAGCGCCGCGAGTTTTTCAAGCAGGTCCCGCTCGAGGTCCGCCCGGCTCGCTCCGTGCTCCGCCGCCGGAGTGAGCCCGGCGACCAGTTGCGCCGCCAGCTCCGGGCTAACCTCATTCGCCGCCAGCTCCTGATAGAGACGAGCCAGCAGCGGCTGCGCCAGCAGCTCGCCCGCCGGGAGGTAGCAGGTCTGGGTGTGGCTGTAGAGCATCCGGCGGATCTCCTCGATCCCCCGTGACAGCTCCCCGAGGCCGCCAGGGGCGGCCGTGGGAGAAAAGCCGCCGCCCGCCGGAGCCGCAGACGCTGATGAAGACGCCGCCGGAAGCTCGCCTCGTTCCAGGGGCTGCGCATGGGCAGCGTGGGAGGCTGCCGGCGCCTGCTCCCGGCCGGCCAGCGCCGGGCCCGGCGCGCGCACCGGCGCCGGCCGCACCGGGCCCGCCCAGACCGCCCGCCGGAAGACCCGCTCGACCTCGCTCGGCGGCTGGCTCAGCCGCCGCTCACGGAGGCGGCCACCGTGCGGCGCGCCCCCAGTGGCCGGCTCCCCGGTTCCCGCGTCGCTGAGCACGAAACGGACTTCGTACAGGCCCAGGTGGCGCTCCGAGGGCCCGCTCTTCTTCGAATCGAGCAGTATGGCGTCGTCGCCCAGCTCCACCCGCGCCTGCCGGATCGCCGATTCCACGCTGTCGGAATAGTAAGCCTTGATGTTCATTGGATCATCCCCAGCGAAATCACCCGAACCGTGGCGGGAATCTCGGCATGCGAGAGAAACACGACCTGGGGCAGCGCACTCTCCGCGATCTGCCGCAGCGCGAAGCGCACCTCGGCGCTCGAGATTACCGCGCCCGGCCCCTGCAGGCCGCCCAGGCACTTCTTGAACTTTTCGAGAATCTCGCGAATGGCGGCCGGCGCCAGATTCAGCCGCGTGGAAACTTCAGTGTGCTCGATCGACGCCCGCACCGTGTCTTCGATTCCCGGATCGACGAAAAAGGCCGCCAGCTCTCCGGCGTCGTTCAGGTACGGCTTCACCACCGTCCGGGCAATCGACTGGCGGACGTATTCCACCAGCAGAATAGGGTTCTTGGTGAGGCCGGCCGCCTCTCCGACGGCTTCGAGAATGCTCACCCCGTCGCGGATCGAAACCCGCTCCCGCAGCAAGGCCTGCATCACCCGCTGCACCAGCGAAAGCGGCGCCGCCTTCGGCACCAGGTCTTCGACCAGCCGCGGATTCTCCGCCGCCACCCGGTCCACCAGCTTTTTCGCCTCTTGCCGGTTAAACAACTCGTAAGCGTAGGCGCGGATCAGCTCGGTGAGATGCGTGGCCAGAATGTTGGGCGGATCGACCACCGTGTAGCCCAGCGTGCGGGCGCGCTCGGCCTGGGAAGCCTCAATCCACACGGCCGGAATGCCGAAGGCCGGCTCGCGGCACTCCACGCCTTCCAGTTTCGCCTTGGCCGTCCCCGGATTGATCGCCAGGTCGCAGTTGGGGCGCATTTCGAAACGGGCGATCTCGGCGCCCTTCAGCAGCACCACATATTCGCGGGCCTTGAGCGTCAAATTGTCGGTCACCCGCACCGGCGGCATCAGGAAGCCCAGCTCGGTGGCGAGCTGCCGCCGCACGGCGGCGATGCGCTTGAGCAGCGTTCCGCCCTGCGCCGTATCCACCAGCTTCACCAGGCCCAGACCCACCTCGATGGCCACCGGATCGACCCGCAGCAGGCCCTCCAGGTTTTCTCGCTCCGCCGCCGGGGCCGGCTTGGAGGGCGCCGTGGCCTCCAGGGCGATCTTGCGGCGCATGTTCCACCCCACGCCGCCAGCGCTCAGCCCCAGCAGCAGGAACGGCACCCCCGGCAGCCCCGGCACCGCCGCCATCACCAGCAGCACCGCCGAGCAGATCAGCAGCGGCTCGGGCTGGAAGAACAGTTGCCGCGAGAAATCCGTTCCCAGACGCGAATCGGCCGCCGCGCGCGTGGTGATCAGCCCGCCCGAAACCGAGATCAGCAGCGCCGGCACCACCGTCACCAGTCCGTCGCCCACTGTTAATACCGTGTAGGTCTGGATGGCCCGCTCGAGCGCCATGCCGTGCTGGAGCACCCCGATCAGAAAACCGGCCACGATGTTCACGGTGGTGATGATGATGCTGGCGATGGCGTCGCGCTGGGTGAACCGCACCGCGCCGTCCATGGCGCCGTAAAACTCCGCCTCCCGGGCGATGTCCTGCCGCCTGGTGCGCGCCTCGCTCTCGTCGATCAGCCCGGCGTTCAAGTCCGAATCGATCGACATCTGCTTGCCCGGCATGGCGTCCAGGGTGAAGCGCGCCGTCACCTCCGAGATGCGCACCGCGCCGTGGTTGATCACCACGTACTGAATGGCGATCAGCAGGATGAAGATCACCACCCCGATCAGGTAGTTGCCGCCCACCACGAACTGCCCGAACGACTCGATCACCCGCCCCGCCGCCCCCGTGCCGGTGTTGCCGTTGAGCAGGATCAGCCGCGTCGAGGTGATGTTCAGCGCCAGCCGGAACAGCGTCAGCAGCAGCAGCAGCGAGGGATAGACGCTGAATTGCACCGGCCGCGTGATGTACATCGTCACGATCAGCGTGATCACCGACAGCGTGATGTTGGCCGAGATCAGCAAATCCAGAAGGGCCGGCGGGATGGGCAGAATCATGATCAACACCACCGCCACCACGGCCAGCGGGACGGCCATGTTCAGGTTGCGCGCGGTTCGTGGATCGATTACCGCTTCCATCGTCGAATGTGACCTCTCCGTCTCCCCTCCGGCCGCTCCCGGGGCCGGCCGCCGACACGGCGCCTTTAGTTCCTTTTGGTTAATCGGAAGATGTACGCCAAAATTTCAGCCACCGCGCGATAAAGTGCCACCGGAATCTCGCTTCCCACCTCGCAGCTCTTGTAAAGCGCCTGGGCGAGCGGCGGGTTCTCCACGATCGGGATGCCGCTCGACTCCGCCACCCGCCGGATGCGCTGCGCCATGTAGTTCTGCCCCTTGGCGGTTACCACCGGCGCCCGCATCGTCTCCAGGTGATACTCGAGCGCCACGGCGTAGTGCGTCGGGTTGGTGATGACCACCGTCGATTTAGGCACCCGGCTCATCATCCGCCGCCGTACCAGCTCCCGCTGCAGCCGCCGGAAGCGGGCCTTGATCAGCGGGTTGCCCTCCAGATCCTTCTGCTCCTGCCGCACCTCCTGCTTGGTCATCCGCAGCTTGCGCAGCAGGCTTTGCCGCTGCCGGAAGTAGTCCCACGCCCCCAGCGCCACCAGGGCCAGGGCCGCCTTGCCCAGCAGGTTCTCGAGCGACGACCCTACCAGCACGGTGGCCGCCCCCAGCGGCTGCCGCGGCAGTTGCAGAAACACGTCCAGGTTTTGCCGCACCACCGCCCAACAGGCCCAGCCGAACAGCGGGAACAGCAACAGGGCCTTCCCCGTCTCGCGCACGTTCTCAGCGGGCAGATCCCGCAGCCGCCCCAGCGGGCTGAGCCGCGAAAAATCAAACTGCAACCGCTTCGGCGTGATAGCAAAGCCGGTTTGCAGGAAATGCATAACCAGCGAAGCGCCCACCAGGAGAAGCCCCAGCCACCCCACGACCGCCAGCGGCCCCCGCACCAGCCCGGTGATCATCCCCACCACGCGGCCCGCCTCCAGGCCGTCCCGGAACGCTTCCCGCAACAGGCCGCTTTGGGACTGCTTTAAGCCGTCCATCAGAGGGCCGGCCGCCCAGCCGAGCGCCGCCACCGCGATGGCAAACTGCACCGCCTGCGTCAGGTCGCGGCTGAGCGGGATCTGCCCTTCCCGCCGGGCTTCTTGCAAGCGCCGCGGCGTCGGTTGCTCGGTTCGTTGGGAAAGATCGGACATGGCGCAACAGCGGGCCGGCCGCTAGCGGCGGATCAGCGTATAGCTCACCTCGATGGCCCGCCGCGCCAGCTCCTGGTACAGATGGGGGGCCAGCCCCACAATCGCCGTCAGACTGAGCATGGTGATCAGCATCTTGATCGGAAACGAGAGGCTCAGCAGTTGCATCCGGGCGTTGACGTAACTCAGCAGGGCCAGCGCCAGGTCGAGCAGCAGCAGCACGGCTACCACCGGCAGCGCCAGGCGCACCGCCGTGTCGAGCATGGCCCCTCCCAGGCGCGTCATCCCCAGCGCCGGAAGCCAGGCGTTGGCCGCCGCCGCCGGCTCTCCGACCGGCATCGTCTCCAGACTCCGCGCCAGCACCCGGATCAGCTCGAGATGCAGATCGAAAGCGAAAAACAGCAGGCCTCCGAGCAGCGTCAGCACAACGTTCAGAATCGTGGCGTCCACCTGGCTGGTGGGATCGACCGTGTTGATGTAGGAGTAGCCGGCCTGAAAGCCCAGCATCTGCGCGGCAAAGCCGAGCATCTCGCCCAACAAGTCGAAGGCCAGCCCGATGGAGACCCCGAAGCCCGCCTCGCGCGCCATCCACAACACGATCGTCCAGAAGCCGGCCGTCGCCAGGCCCCGCGTCGCCGCTACCGGCAGAAGAATCAGCGTCAGCAGCAGCGCCAGCACTACCTTCACGTTGCCCGGAAACAGGCTCGAGCCCGGCAGGGGCAAAAACGCGATCACCCCGGCCACCCGCGCCAGCACCAGCAGGAAAGCGAACAGCAACTGGGGGCTGACAATCAGCATAGGGAACCCGGGCGCCGGAAGCAGGCTAGCGCGCGAACCGCCCCAGGCTCGAGAACAGGGTCACGGTGTAGATCACCATCCGCTCCGTCATCCACGGCAGCAGCGCCAGAATCCCCAGCAGGAACGCCCCCAGGCGCGGAATCGTGTTGAAGGCGGGGTCCTGCATGGACGTCAGGATCTGCACGATGCTCACTACCACCCCGACCGCAAAACCCAGGGCCAGAATGGGCAGACCCACGACAAACGACGTCATCAGCGCCTGCCGGGCGATTTCCACCGCTTGGTCAGCGTTCACGACTAGCCTCCCAATAGCCACAGGGCCACCGAGCAAAACCAGATTATTTCCCGCCGTTCTCTGTGCCTCTGTGTCTCTGTGGCCAATTTCCGCTCTCAAAAACTCTTCATCAGCGATCCCACCACCAGGTTCCAGCCGTCCACCAGCACGAACAGCAGAATCTTGAACGGCGCCGAGATCATGATGGGCGGCAGTTGCAGCATGCCGAGCGACAGCGTGATGGAGGCCACCAGCAGATCGATGATCATGAACGGCAGAAACAGCACCGCCCCGATCTGAAAGCCGATCTTCAGCTCCGAAAGCACGTAGGCCGGCATCAGGATCCGCAGATCCAGATCGTTCAGATTGTGCGGGCGCGGCGAGTGCGTGATGTCGATGAACAGCGCCACGTCCTTTTCCCGAACGTACTTCGCCAGAAAGGCCTTCACCGGGCCCGCGGCGCGCTCGAGCGCCTGCTCCAGGTTGATCTCACCGCGGTCGAGCGGCGCGAGCGACTGCTGGTAGATGCGCTCTCCGGTGGGCTGCATCAGGACCATGCTCAGAAACAGCGACAGGCCGATCAGCACGTGATTGCTGGGCGTCGACTGCGTGCCCAGCGCCTGGCGCAGAAAGTGCAGCACCACCAGCAGCCGCAGAAACGGCGTGAGCGAAACGATGGCCGCCGGCAGCAGCACCAGCAGCGTCATCCACAGCAGGATCTGCAGCGGAATCGACCACTCGCCCGGCGCCGGTTTGTCGGCCAGGCGCAGCAGCGGGCCCAGTCCCTGCTGCGCCCCCAGCCTCGCCGGCCACAGCAGCAGCAGGGCCATGCACACGCGGCTCATGTTCTTCTCATGCCCTTCGCCAGCAGGCTGCCCGGCCGTCCCATCAGTTTGCCCAGCCAGGAAGGCTCGTCTTCGACCGCGGGCTGCTCGATGGGAACCGCTTCCAGCTCGCAAATCAGCTCGCAGCTCTGGGGGGTCGAAGCCACCACCAGGCCGCGGCCGCCAAGCTCGATCAGGTGCAGCGAGCGGCCCGGCGCCAGATCCACCGTCTCGATCACGCGCAGATGCCGCCCTGCCGCGGATCCGGCTCCGGCCATCGCCCCGCCGCGGCCCGCCATCCGGCGCACCCACCACAACAGCGCCACCAACGTCCCCAGCACCAGCCCCAGCGACAGCAGCGACGTCAGCACGATGTCACGCCCCCTTGGCCTCCAGCAGGATGTCGGTGATGCGGATCCCGATGGTGTCTTCTATGACCACGATCTCGCCGTAGCCCACCACCACCCCCTGCAGCAGCAGGCTCATGTTGTCTCCCGCCGAGCGATTCATCTTCACGATCGAGCCCGCCTGCAAGCTGAGGATCTCCCGGATCTTCATCGGCCGGCGGTCCAGCTCCACGCTCAGCTCGAGCGGCAGATCGTGAAACCGCCCCAGACTGTGGTCCGCCTCGGACATAATGCAGGAAACCGCGCCGCTCTGCCAGCCTGCTACCTCTTCAGGTTGATGGCCTCCTGGTTCAGATCATCGGCCGTGGTGATCACCCGCGCATTGGCCTGAAAGCTGCGCTGCGCGGTCATCAGCGAAGTGAACTCCTTGGCGATATCCACGTTCGAAAACTCGAGCGACGCCCCCACCACCGATCCCCGGCCGCCGCTGTCGGGCGTGCCGATGGCCGGCGTCCCCGAGGCCGACGAGACAATGTAATCGTTGCCGCCCACCGCCGCCAGCGTGAGCGGGCTGATGAAAGTGGCCAGCGCGATCCGCGCCAGCACCTTGGTCTGTCCGTCGCTGAACGTTCCGGAGACTTTGCCGCCGTCGGAGATCGAAACGGTGGTCAACTGCGCCGGGGCCAGGCCGTCCTGAAACGTCGTCGACACGGCGGAGGCCTGCGAGAACTGCGTGAGGGTCGGGTTGCCTTGCGGGTCGAGCAGGCTCCAGGTAAGATTCAGCGGCCCTGCCCCGTCGCTTAAAGTGAAGGCGCTGCTGTTGATGTTCAGGTCGAACGGCGGCGGCGTGGGCGGCGGCGTGCCCGGATTGACCAGGACGCCGTTGGAGTCAAAAGTGATGTTCACCGGCGCTCCGGTCAGCACGCTCACCGTCGGGGTGGCCGCGCCCACGTCGTTGCCGGGCAGGGTCACATCCAGGTTCCACCCGGTGGCCGCCTTGGTGAACACGAACGTCAGGATGTGGGGCGCCCCCAGCGAGTCGAAAACCTGGAGCGGCGCGGAAAACGAGTTCCCGACAACAGTCGTCGCGTCCAGGTTCAGCCCCAGCCGCACGTTGCCCGTCGCCTTGGGCGCCAGGGTCTGGCCGACCGGAATCACCACGTCGCCCACCGGCAGGTTGGTGTTGACGTTGCCCGTGGCATCCTGGGTCCAGCCCTGGACAATGTCGGAGGAGCCGTTGATGAGCAGCCCGTTGGAATTGAGCTGGAAGTTGCCCGCGCGGGTGAACAGGGTGGCCGCCCCGCGGCGCACCACAAAGAAGCCCGCCCCCTGGATGGCGGCGTCGAGCAGCCCGCTGGTGTTCTGAATGGTGCCTTGATCGAATTGCCGCAGCACGTTGATCGGCGCCGTGCCCAGTCCGATTTGAAATGGGACGCCGGCCTGGTTTTGACCCACCTGCTCGTAGATCAAGTCGCTGAACTCGGCCACGCTCGCCTTGTAAGCGATGGTGTTCAGATTGGCCAGGTTATTGGCGATCACATCCACGGCCGAGCCGGCGCCGCGCAGACCCGAAAGAGCGGTTGAAAATGAAGATGGCATGGGTTTTTTCTCCTGGTTTCATTTCTTCTGGTTTCATTCTTCTGGTTCCGATCGGTACTCTGGCCTCAAGTCCCGATCAGTTTCCATTGCTCCGAGGGCCGGGCGCTGCAGCCGCCGCGCCGGAAAGCACACCCGACACCGCCCCTGGGGCGGTCCCCGGCAACAGGGCGCTGACCACTCCAGCCGCCCCCGCGCCGGCGGCCGACGCCCCCGCCGCCGGGCTCGCTGCGGGGCCGGTCGGGACGTTGCCGGAGCCGGAGCCCGTCGCGGCGGGCGGCGGCGGCTGCAGCTCGTCCTTGATGGCGATCAATTGAGCCAGGCTGTTGAATTGCGCCAGTTGCGTAATGAACTCGGTTCCTTGCATCGGCTGCAGGGGGTCCTGGTTCTTGATCTCCGCCACCAGAAGCTGCAAGAAGGTGTTGGCCGAGACGTCCGAGTTCCCGACCTGGGCGAGACCGCTTGCCCGGGCAGGTAGCTGCGACCCGGCGGCGGGCGGCGGTACGGGATTTAACGTGGTGGGTGATGTCATCGTTGTGCTCCTGTGCTCCTATGCTCCTCAGTCTGGTGCTCCCAAGTCCGATGCTCCTAAGTATTGTTAAGATCTTCGAGCGAGAACGCCGCCCCCCGGTTTGGCCCGCCGCGCCGCCACCAGTTTGCGGGCGCGTCTTTCGAGCGCCGGCCCTGCTCCGGGTGGCGGTCGGGCGCGCTCCAGGAGGCCGGACCCTGCCCCGCGCCGCCCGCTCCGCTCCCGGCGGCAATGTCCCATCCCCGCTGGCGCATGCCGTCGAGCAGTGTGGGCAGCGATTCGGCCAGCAGGCTCTTGAGCGGTTGGCTCGAACTGCGCACGTCAATTTGTACCTGGCCGCTGCGCTCGACCAGACGCACCGTCACGCGGCTGAGAGGGTCGGGCCGCAGCACGATCTCCACCTGTGAACCATCCGCGGTGGTGCGCAGGGAGGCCTTGGCGACCTGCGCGGCGGGGGCCTCCGCGGAGGCGGCGGCCGGCGGCGGGGCGGCAGGGCCCGCTGGCGGCGCCCCAGCGATCTCGGGGTGCGCGGGAGAAACGGGCCCCGGCGCGCTTGCGTTGGGGGAGACGCTCGGACTGGCCGTCGGATCGGCGGGGGGCTTGTCTGGGGGCGGTGCCAGCGCCACCGCCGTTTCCCGCTGGTGAGCGGCCTCGGGCGCGGGCAGCGGCTCCGGCGCTGGTGCGGGCGAAGCAGCGGGTCGCGCCGCAGCCGGGGTCGAACCGTCTTTCTTTTGCTGCGCGTTTGGGTCCGAGTTCAGCCCTGGGCCGCTTCCGGCCGAGGGCGGGGCTACGGCGGGTGCGGGCGGCCCGGCACTCGCGGCAGAGGTTGCAACGCCGGCCGCGCCGCTGGTCTTCGCCGGCGTGGAAGCCGCGGTCCCCCCAGCTTCCGCGCCTCCCACTGCGTTCAGCGCAGGGGCTGGGGCGGCGCCCGCGCCCTCGGTGGCGGCAATCGCCGTGGCGACCAAGTGGGAAGCCGGGAGCACGAAATTTTCTCGCAGGGTGACCGCAGCAGGGGTGGCGCCGGAGGGCGGCGCGGCCGAGCGCAGCCAAGCGTCGAGATGAAACACCGCCAGGGCCGCCGGCGGTGAGCTTTCTCCCGGGGGCGGGACGGCGGTGGGCGGACCTTCCTGTGGACCCTCCGTTGAACCCTCTGCGGCCGTCAGGGCCTGCATTTTTCCGGGCGAGGAGGGCGAACCAGACGCCGCCGGCGTCACCGCAACCGCGCCGCTCGAGAGCGGCGGGATCCCGCCCGCCGGTCGGGCCAGCCACGCCGCGGCCGCCGCGGCCATGACGGAGATCCCACCCGCCGCGTCTGCCTGCCCTGGGGAGGAGGGTGGCGGCCGCAGGGCTTGGTGTGGCCCGGCCGCTGGGGTCGCCGCCGCCGCAGCTTCCCTGGATATTAGTAGTTTGTATGGGAGGAGCCACGCGGCGACGGGCAGGGCGAGATGTCCGTCCGGCTTACCGCCGATCTCCGGTTCTTTAAGTCCAGCTCGTGGCGCGGGGGCGCCCCCGGCCGGCCCGCTCTGGCCGGACGGACTCTTGGGAACACCAGGGGCGGGAGCGCCGCCGCCCGGCGACTCGCTGGCGACCTTGCCCCACAGCGCCGCCCGGGTCGCGCGAGGCAGATTGCCTTCGCCAACCCCGGGCGAGCCGGCCGCCGGGGCGGGAAATGGAAGCGTGGGGCCTCTCTGGCCGACGCTCCTCTGCCCTGCGATGAGTCCCAGGTCCGGCATGCGAAGCGGACGCTTGCAAGCGGCGTACCGTCGGTGATGACCCTGATTCGGCAAGGCTTGTTGCGAGGGAGGGGGGTGAGCCTCCGCCAAAAAAATGCCTGATGACAAGAAAGTTTCCGCTGCCCGCGCCGTTGCGCGACCCCGCTCATGGATTTGCAACGAGTTGCCTCCACCCCCCTCCTGGTCCGCCGATTGCAAAGTGCCCCGGCATGGACCAATCTCTGCTGACCGCCGCCGCCGGGATGCAGGCGCGCCTCGAGACGCTCGACCTGATCAGCAACAACATTGCAAACGTGGCCACCGCCGGCTACAAGGCGGACCACGAGTTTTACGATCTGTTCCTGGGGGCGGAAGCCGAGGCCGACACGCTGGGCGACGTGACCTGGATGCCGGTGGTCGAAGGCTCGGCGGTGGACTTCCGGCAGGCGGCGCTCACCTCGACCGGCGGGCCGCTCGACGTGGCGCTCGACGGGCCGGGCTTCTTCGCCGTCCAGGGTCCCCAGGGACAGCCGCTTTATACGCGCAACGGCAGCTTCCAGCGGACCTCCGACGGGCAACTGGTGACCGCCGACGGCCTTCCCGTGCAAGGCGTCGGGGGCCCGCTGACGCTGCCCCCGGGCATCATCCAGATCGCGGAGGACGGCACGGTGTCGGTGGGTGAGCAGAACGTGGGCCGCCTGCAAGTGGTGGAGTTCCCCGACCCGCGCCAGCTCGTCAAGGTGGGTCACAACTATTTTCGGCCCGCGGCCGAGACCCCGCCGGGCGCCCCGGCGGGCGCCCCGGTCCGCCAGGGCAGACTGGAGTCGGCCAATGTGAACCCGGCCGAGGCCGCCGTGCGGCTGGTCGAGGTCACCCGCCAGTTCGAGATGCTGGCCCGCGCCGCCAACCTGGTGGCCAACGAGGTGAACAAGCAGGCCATTCAGCAGATTCCGGGGGCGGGACAGTAGAAAGTGGTAATAGTCAGTGGCAATAGACATTAGAAAGACACAGGAGACGGAACCGTGATTCGGGCACTTTACAGCGCGGCAAGCGGGATGTCGGCGCAGCAACTGAACATCGACAACATCGCCAACAACCTGGCCAACGCCAATACCACCGGCTTCAAGCACCGGCGGGCGCAGTTCCAGGATCTGCTCTACCAGACCATGCAGGCGCCGGGCACCGCCGCCGGCCAGCAGACGGTGGTGCCGGCCGGGCTGCAAGTCGGGCTGGGGGCGCGGCCGGTGGCCAACGAGATCATCTTCACGCAGGGCGATTTCATCGCCACCGGGAACCCCCTCGACCTGGTCATCCAGGGGCAGGGGTTTTTCCAGATCCGGCTGCCCACCGGGCAGCTCGCTTACACGCGCGCGGGGGCCTTTCACCTCGACCGGGACGGCAACCTGGTGACCGCCGACGGCAATCCGCTCGAGCCCAATATCACTCTCCCGCGCGACGCGCTGAGCGTGAACATCGCCGCCGACGGCACGGTGAGCTTCACCCAGCCCGGCCAGACGCAGGCCCAGCAGGGCGGCGCCATCCAGCTCGCCGCGTTCCCCAATCCGGGCGGCCTGAACAGTCTCGGCCAAAACCTGATGCAGCCGACGCAGGCCTCGGGCGATCCCATCCTGGGCACGCCGGGAGGCCTGGAGGGCCTGGGCGCGCTGCTGCAAGGCAATCTGGAAGGCTCGAACGTCAGCGTGGTCGAGGAGTTTATCAACATGATTGTGAGCCAGCGGGCCTACGAGGCGTCGAGCAAGGCCGTGCAGGCCTCGAATGAGATGTACCAGGAGGCCAACAACATTCCGCGGTAGCCCATGACCAGGCAGCCCACTCCCGGATTCTTTGTTGCGCTGCTGGCGATGGCGCTGCTGGCGGCGCCCACCTTGGTTCGCGGGCAAACCGTCGAGCGCCTGGAGGTGGAGCACGATCATGTGACGGCGGCCGACCTGGCGCGCGTGATGCCGGAATGGAGCGAGTTGCCGGGCCTCACCGCGATCCTGTACGCGCCGCTGCCGGGGTTGTCACGGGAGCTGTTCCCGGCGGATCTGGAGCGGCTGGCCGTGCGCAATGGTCTGGATCCGGCGAAGATTGCCCGCTGGCCCGCGCAGCTCGAGATCCGCCGGCGCATGCGGTGCCTGGAGCGCACCGAGGCCGAGGCGGCGCTGGTCACCGCCCTGGCCGTGCGCTACCGGATCTCGCCTGAGGATGTGGGCATCGATCTGGTGCAGTTTCGGGCCTTCGAGGCGCCGGCCGGGCCGCTTCAATTCCGGGCCGGCGAGGCGTTTCGCCCGCCGGGCGAGGTGGCCACGGTGCCGCTGACGTGGGTGACGCCGGAGGGACGCAGCGGGACGCTGTGGCTGCGGGCGCGCTTGAGCGTGCTCGGCCGCTACGCGGTGGCGGCCAGAGCCATCGAGCCCCGCACGCCCATCGCGCCGGACGATGTGACCGTCACCGAAGGGGTGCTCGAGGTAGCGCCTGACCGCTGGGTGCTCGATCCGCGCGCGGCAGTGGGCAAGACGCTCGCCCGGCGGGTGGCGGCGGGCGAGAAAATCCCGCGCGGCTGGCTCATCACGCCGCACGTGCTCGAGCGCGGCGCGCTGGTCGAGTTGCGTGTGTCGAGCGGAGGGATTGAGGTGCGGGCGCCGGGGCGGGCGGAGCAGCCGGGCGCGCTGGGAGAGCGGGTGATGGTTCGCAATCTGTCCAGCGGCCGGCAGGTGGCGGCGCGTATTTCCGGCGCCCATCGCGCCGAGGTAGTGGCCGCGCCGTTCCCGCTGGGCGGTGAGGCGGCGGAAGCAGTCCCCGCCGGGCTGCGGGAGCCAGGAGCGGGAATCGGAATTGGCAAAGGAGGACTCGGCAAATGACGTGGCGAGGCTGGAGCGGCTGGGCGGCTGTGGCGGCCGGGTTCGCGATGGTGGTTTCGATGAGCATGGCAGCGTCCGAGCAGGGCCCTTCGCCGCTCGACCGCTACATCGAGGAGGCGCAGCGGGCGGGCGGCTCCGGTACCGCGGCCAGCGGTTCGCTCTATGCGCCGCAAGGTCTGCTGGCCAACCTGTTCCGCGATCCGCGCGCCTTGCGGGTCAACGACATTGTGACCGTGGTGGTCTCCGAGCAGGCATCCGCGCTGGCCAAGGGGACCACCTCGAACGCCCGCAAAACGAGCGCCACGGTGGGCGTCTCGGCGCTGCATGGCCTCGCTTCGCCGAAGCTGAGCAATCTGGCGGGCTCGGCTGGCAACACCTCGCTCGACGGGCAGGGCTCGACCACCCGCCAAAGCCAGATCACCACGCGCCTTTCCGCCCGCATCACCCACGTGCTGCCGAACGGGTATCTGGTGGTCGAGGCGGATAAAGACGTGGTGGTGAATGCGGAGCGGCAACTGATTACCGTGCGCGGCGTGGTGCGGCCGGTCGATCTGGCCCCCGACAACACGGTCAGCTCCGATCGTCTGGCGCAGATGGAGATCCGGGTCAACGGCAAGGGGGTGGTCAACGACGCCATCCACCGGCCGTTCATCCTCTACCGGATCCTGATGGGCCTGCTGCCGTTTTGAGCCTGCGGTCCCCGCGCCGGATCGAGAAGCAGGATGGATGAGCGGCGTGACCCCGCCATGTCCGGCGCCGCGCGGCGTAGCAGCCGGCAAGGAATGCCGGCCGGCCAAAAACCATGAAAAAGAAAATTATCATCGCGGCTCTGCTCGGATCGCTCGCGCTTCGGGCGGCGCGGCTCAAGGACCTGGCGGATGTGGAGGGTGTGCGGGAAAACCAGCTCGTGGGCTATGGGCTGGTGGTGGGCCTCAAGGGCACCGGCGACCGCCAGCAGACCATCTTCCCGCTGCAGACGCTGGCCAACATGCTGGCGGCTTTCGGCGTGAGCGTCAACCCGGCCACCATGCAGGTGCGCAACCTGGCGGCGGTGATGGTGACCGCCACGCTGCCTCCCTTTGCCGATCCGGGGGGACGGCTGGATGTGACGGTCAGCTCCATGGGCGACGCCCAGAGCCTGCAGGGCGGGACACTGCTGCTGACCGAGCTGAAGGGGGCTAACGGCGAAGTTTACGCCACGGCGCAAGGGCCGCTATCAATCGGCGGCCTGTCGGCCGGGGGGGCGGCGACGGGGGTGCAAGTGAACCATCCCAACGTGGGACGCATTACCGGCGGGGCGCTGGTGGAGCGCGCGGCGCCGACCGCGCCTCCCGACCCGAGGGGGTTGAAATTGCAGTTGCGCCGGCCGGACTTCACCACCGCCGCCCGAGTCGCCGAGGCATTGAACAAGAAGTTCGGAGCGGGGGTGGCCCATGCCGATAACGCCGCCCTGGTGAGGGTCGCCCCGCCGGCGTCGTTCCGGACGCGGCCGGTCGAGTTCATCGCGGAGATGGAGCCCGTCGAGGTGGCCTCCGACCGCGTGGCGCGAGTGGTGCTCAACGAGCGGACCGGAACCGTGGTGATCGGGAAGGACGTGCACATCGCGCCGGTCGCGGTGCTGCACGGCAATCTGACGGTGCAGGTGGTGACCAGCTACGAGGTCAGCCAGCCTGGACCGCTGTCGCCGGGCCAGACCACCGTCGTGCCGCAGACCAGCGTGGCGGTGAAAGAGGAGAAGGCCCGGCACATTCTGCTCAAGGAGGGCGTGAGCGTGGAGCAGTTGATCAAGGCGCTGATCGACATCGGCTCTACGCCGCGGGATGTGATCGCCATTATGCAAGGCATTGCGGCGGCGGGAGCGCTCGACGCCGAGCTGGAGGTGATATGAGTCCGGAAGTGGTGGCGGGCGGGCTATGGGACTCGGCGGGCCTGTCGCGCCTGCAGAGGCTCGAGAAGAACAGCCCGGCGCAGACGGCCGAAGCGGCGCGGCAGTTTGAGGCGCTGTTGATCGCGCACCTGTTGAAGACCATGCGCGAGGCCGGCCAGGACGAGGAGGAAAAAAAGAAGGCCGGCGCGCTGGCCGGCGGCGACACCTATCTCGAGATGGCCGACCAGGCGTTGAGCCTGAGTCTGGCCGAGCGGGGGGGATTCGGCCTAGCCCGGTTTATCCAGCAGGGTCTAGAGCGGGGTCCCCATGGAACTTCTGCGGCTTTTGTCGATAAGGAGCATGAGGGGAAAACCGCAGTAAGCGAGCCGCGTCCGGCAAAAGGGGCCAAGCCCCTGCCGGCGATGGAGGCAACAAAGCCATGAAGGTGGATGACAGTTTCTCTCCCTCGGGCGTTTCGCCCTCGAATGATCTGCGTTCCCGGGCGGTGGGAGGAGCAACGCCAACCGGAGGGCCGGAACGCTCGCCGGGCGTGTCCCGCAGCGCCGAGGGGACCGACAGCGCCAGTCTCTCGACGCTGGGCGTGGAGCTTTCGCGCGCGCTCGCGCAGGATCCGCCGGAAATGGTAGCGCGCCTCGGGAAGCTACAAGAGGCGGTGGCGAACGGAACCTACACGGTTCCCTCCGAGCTGGTGAGCGCCAAGATCGTGGCGGCAACGCTGGTCGAGCAATGAGCGGCGTGGCGGAGGACGGCATGACGAATTACACCGGCGAACTGGGTGAGCTGGATGCGGTCTGCCTCCAACTGGAGCAACTGGCGCTCGCTCTGGCATCGGGAAAGCCGGAGCGGCTGGCCGAGCAGGCGGGGCGGGCGGAGGCAGCCATTGTCGCGCTCGAACGGCTCGCGCGGCGGGCGCAACAAGATCGCCTGGCGGGACCACCTCAAGCCGGACAGGCTCTAGCGGGTCAAAGTACGGCCGATGTGATGTTACGGTTGGCGCAGATCCGCCGCCAGACGGCGCGGATCGCGGAAATGCTGGCCCATGGCGAGCAGGTTCGTGCGGGCATGGCGACGATCCTGGCGCTGTTCTACGGCGTGCATGCCGGCGCGCAGTACTCCGCGAGCGGGGCGCCGAGCCTGCCCAACGTGCCGCGCCTCATGGCGCAGGGCTGAGAGCGACAAAATGGCGAATATCCTGGCAGCATTGGGCGCGGCGGCGAGCAGCCTGGGCGTGTTTGGCCAGGGGCTGGCGGTGACGCAGGACAACGTGGACAACGCCACCACGCCGGGTTATGCCCGCCAGCAGATTTTCTTCGACGCGCTGCCGTTTGTGGTGACTGGCGGGCAGTCGGGCGGCGTGGCGGTCGAGCAGGTCCAGAGCGTGCGCGACCGGTTCCTGGACTTTCAGGTGGTCTCGGCGCTCCAGAGCAAGACGTATTTTGACAGCCTGTCGCAGACCTTGAACCAGGTGCAGCAAAACTTTCCCTTGTCCGGAAACCTGTCGGTCGGCGCGACCATGGATCAGTTTTTCAATTCCTTTCTGGCGTTGTCCACCTCGCCGGGCGATTCCAACCTGCGGCAGCAGGTGCTGCAGTCGGCGCAAACGCTGGCCACCGCCGTGCACACCGCCTATACCGGACTGACCAACGAGCGCGCCACCATGGACCAGCAGGCGTCGAGCACGGTCGACCAGATCAACAGCCTGAGCGCGGAGGTCGCGCAGCTCAGCTCCGAGCGGGCTACGGCGCCAGGGAGCGCGGGCACGAACAACAGCGCCACCGAGACGCGGCTGAACCAGGTGCTCGAGCAGTTGGCGGGACTGGTGAACTACCAGGAAGTGCAGCAGTCCGACGGCGCCCTGTCGCTGGTGCTGCCGAACGGCACGCCGCTCGTAAGCGGGACCTTCTCGTTCCCTTTGCGGGCGGTGCCGACCGGCCCCCAACTGCAGATCGAGGACGCCGCCGGCAACAACGTTACCTCCGGCGTGACTGGCGGCCAGTTGGGGGCGCTTCTCACCGCCCGCAACACCAACATCGCCAGCTATCTCTCCCAGCTCAACCAATTGGCCGGGACGCTGGCCGATACGGTTAACGAGCAGCTTGCCCAGGGGCACGACCTGGCAGGCTTGGCGGGCAAGCCGATCTTTCAATACAACTCGCTCGCCTTTACGGGAAGCGGGCGCGCAGCAGGCACGACCGGAGCCGCGACGCCGGCGCCGCCCGACGCCGTGACGGTGAATTTTACGGGCGGTCTTTCCGGCTCGCTCACGGCCAGCCTGAACAGCTTCTTTGTGGCCACGGCCGCTCCGGCCAATGTGGCCAGCGGCGACACCGTCTCGGTGAATTTCACGAGCGCCGATAAGGCCACCAGAACCTCCATCACCACCGCGCCGCTCGGCGCGGGCGATACGACCGCAACCATCGCCCAGCGGCTCAACGACCAGGTGGCGCTCAACCCGGCGCTGGCCGGCAAGTTTACCTTCAGCGACCAGGGTGGCAGCCTGAAGCTGGTCGAGAGCGACACGGCCGGCCAGGGCTACACGTTCACCGCCTCGACGAGCGACCCGTCCTTCACTTCGGGCCTGGAGAGCGGCGGGACGCTGGGGGGAGAGTCGGCGGCGGAGATCGCTGCCGCGCTGAACGCCCAGGTGGCGCTCAACCCGGCGCTCGCCGCGGCGGGCGTGCGCTTCACCACCGCCGGAGGTCCCACCGGCCAGGTAAGACTCGACGCCAATGTGACCTTCACGGCGACGGCCACGGACTCCGCCAGCGGCACGGGCTTCGTTTCGGGGCTGGGAGGAACTTTCACCGCCGGAGGCTCGCCGGCGGCGGCCACGTTTGCGGTCACCGGCTTGCAGAACCGGGAGATTGCCGCTTCCGGGCCGGCCTCCGCGGGCGGCAATGAGAATGCCTCGGCGATGGCGCAACTGGCTTCCTCACCGCTCGTGGCCGGTTTCACGCCCGGCCAGTTCTACGGCCGGCTCGTTTCGCAGGCCGGCCAGGATACCAGCCAGGCGAGCACCAGCCTGGACACGCAAAAACAAGTTCTGCTGCAAGCCCAGAACCTGCGCGACTCCTTTTCCGGCGTTTCGCTGGACGAGGAGGCCACCCACCTGGTCGAATTTCAGAAGGCCTACCAGGCCACCGCGCGGGTCATCACGGTGCTCGGCACGCTGGCCGATACGGTCATCGGGCTGATCGGGCTGCCGGCCTGATCGGAGGCCAGCCATGAATTTCTCACGAATCACGCTGACGATGGCGCTGCGGCAGTCAACCGAGGATCTCGATGTGATCCGGCAGCGGAACCAGCAGGCGACCAGCGAGATCTCTTCGGGGCTGCGGGTGCGGCTGCCTTCCGACGGCCCGGTCCAGGTTCCCGATATTATCGATACCCACAGCGCCATCAGCTCCGACGCCCAGTTCAAATCCAACCTGCAGGGCGTGACCGATCAGTTGCGCAGCGTGGATGGCGCGCTCAGCCAGGCGGGCGACGTGGCAACGCGCGCACTGACACTGGCCTCCCAGGCCAGCAATTTCAATCAGACCGCCCAGACCCGCGCCTCGATCGGCGTGGAGGTGGCCGGGCTGGTCCAGGACATGATCACCATCGCCAACACGAGCTTTGGAGGCAAGTTCCTGTTTGCCGGCTCGGCCGAAACGACGCAGCCGTTCGTGCCCGATTCCTCCGGTCCGTCTGGCGTTCTGTACCGGGGGGATACCATCGAGCGGCAGGCCGCCTTTCCCGGCGGGACCGAGTCGCCGGTGAATATCGACGGCCAGACCATCTTTCTGAATGCGGCGGCCTTTACCGGCGCCGGTCGCACGGCCGGGACTGCCGGGGCAGCCACGCCGGCGCCGCCGGTGGGGGTGGGCATCACCTTTACCAACGGCCTCTCCGGGACGATTACCGCCGATCTGCCGAGCTTTTTCGTGGCGGCCGCGCCCCCCACCGTTCCCAACACCGGCGATCAGGTGACGGTGAATTTCATCTCCACCGACAACAGCATCAACAGCTCGGTCACCGCGACCATGGCCGGCGGGGAGAACGCCGGCCAGATTGCCACCGCGCTGAACGCCCAGGTCGCCGCGAATTCCGCACTGGCGGGCAAGATCACCTTCAGCAGCCAGGGTGGCAACCTGAAGATCGTCGAGTCAGGCACGGCGGGCATCGGGTTTCACTTCACTTCGACGGCCACAGGCGCCCTGGTGACGGGCCTCGAGCCGGGCGGCGCGATCGGAGGCGAGTCTGCGGCGGAGATTGCCGCCGCGCTCAATGCCCAGGTGGCGCAGAATCCGGAGCTGCGCTCGGCAGGCGTTGTTTTTTCGGCGGCCAACGGGCAGGTGGCGGTGACCGGCAATGCCGGCTTCACTCTTAACGCCATCGATTTTGACCGTGGCACGGGATTTATTTCCGGCCTGGCGGGGCAGCATACCGTCGGCGGCTCGGGCAGCGCCGACGTGTTCGGCACGCTGACGGCGCTCGAAAACGCACTCCAGGCCAATGATGTAAACGGCATCCAGGCAGCGCTCACGCCTTTACAGGCGGTCGTCGACCACCTCAGCAACGTCCAGGGTTTCTACGGCGCGGCCCAGCAGCAGGCCCAGACGGCGGTCAATTCCCTCAGCCAGACCGACATCGTCAACCAGCAGCGGCTCTCCGATCTCCAGGATGCCGACGTGGTGCAGGCGGCCACCGATCTGGCCCAGTCGCAGGTCAACGAACAGGCTGCGCTGCGGGTGGCGGCAGAGCAAACGGGCCGCAATTTGTTCGATTTTTTGGCCTGAAGGCCCGAGCAGGGCGCGGTTCGAGATGACGTTTCCCGAGAATACCATCGCCCGGTGGTCGGGCCGCCTGGGCGGTCTTTTCAAAAGCCCTCCCGGCCGTCAGAAGCCTCCCGACCGTCAGAAGCCCTCCCGGCCGGCAAATCTTTGTTGCCTCTGGAAATTCCGGCCGATAAGGGGGTTGGGTAGGTTAGCAGGCCGCCAGCCGGCTAGCGCGAAGGATCCGCTAAGCAACCGTCCTATGGTTGCCCAACTCGACCTTGCCTAAAGGGGAATGACCATGACTATCAGTTCTTTACAAGCAACACTGGCGAGCGGCGGCACGGATCCCCAAAACAGCCCTGAAGGACCAGGAGCCCAGCAAGCGGCGAAGAACCGCGAGGTAGCCAAGGCTGTTGAGGCCATCAACGCCAAGCAATCCTACGGCCCGGGCAGCGAGCTGCGCTTTTCCGTCGACCGGGGCACTGGCCGGCCCCTCATTCAGATCGTGGACCGCACCACCAACGAGGTGATCAGCCAGATACCACCGGAAGAGGTCATTCACCTGGCGGCCGTGCTGAGCCAGATCCAGAATCACGGGCGATTGGCCTAAGCGGGTCTTGACCCAGACTGGCCGGAAAGACAACCATGCGCTACGCCTATCTCGAAAACCAGGTCTTGTCGGCGGATCCCATCGGGCTGGTGCAACTGCTCTATGCCGGGGCCATCGATGCGCTGTTGCAGGCCCGCGCGTTGTTGCAGGAGGGGAAGATCCCGGAACGCTCGGCGGCCATCAACAAAGCGATGCAGATCATTCTGGAGCTGTCCAGCTCGCTCGACATGGAGCGCGGCGGC
>DASQHK010000317.1:0-2081 GCA_035632135.1 Bryobacterales bacterium | reverse complement strand
GGCGTGCGCCCGCGATGGGAGCACGGCTCGAGATTGATATAGAGCGTCGCGCCCCGGGCGCGCTGGCCGGCGTGCTCGAGGGCCAGAATCTCGGCGTGCTTGACGCCGTCGTAGGTGTGGAAGCCGCGCCCGACGATAGCGCCGCTGTTGACCAGCACCGCGCCGACCATGGGGTTGGGCGACGCCAGCGCACGGCCGCGATAGGCCAGCTCGAGGGCCTCTTCCAGATAGCGGTTCTCTTCATCAGTCACGGATTCACTGCACATCTTAGCGTGCTTTTCGACGATGATAAAGGGAGCGACGATGGTAATGCGGAAACACGCCGGCGAACGGCTCCTTTTCGGCGGGACCATCCTGGCCAGCGCTTTCTTGCTGTTCCAGATCGAGCCGATCATCGCCAAGGCGATCTTGCCGTGGTTCGGCGGCACGGCGGCGGTGTGGACGGTCTGCCTGCTGTTCTTCCAGGTGGGGCTGCTGGCGGGATACTTGTACGCCTACGGATCGGTGCGTTGCCTGGGCCGGCGCGTGCAGGCCGCCGTGCACCTGGGCCTGCTCGGGCTAAGCCTGTGGGTGCTGCCCGTGGTTCCGCCGGAGAGCTGGAAACCTGGCGGCGGCGAGAACCCGTTGCTGCGAATCGTGGGCCTGCTGGCGGTGACGCTGGGTCTGCCGTATGTGCTGTTGTCGACCACCAGCCCGCTGGCGCAGGCGTGGTACGAGCGGAGGGGACAAGGCTCGCCCTACCGGCTCTACGCGCTGTCCAACCTCGGATCGCTGGCGGCGCTGATGAGCTATCCGTTCCTGGTGGAACCGGCGCTGGCGACCAGCCGGCAGGAGCGATGGTGGTCGTGGGGGTATGCGGGGTTCGTGATCTTGTGCGGCGGGGCGGTGCTGTGCGCGGTGGGCCCGGCCAAGGCAAGCGAGTCCGGCGCGCCACAGGACGATGCTCCCACGCCCGGATGGCGCCAGCAACTGTTGTGGGTGGCTTTGACGGCCTGCGCGTCCACGCTGCTGCTGGCGGTGACGGAACATCTTTGTAAAAACGTCGCGCCGATTCCGTTTCTCTGGGTCCTCCCGCTGGCGCTCTACCTGCTCAGTTTCATCTTGTGTTTCGAGGGCCGCGGCTGGTACCGGCGGGCTTGGTACTGGCGGCTCCTGCCGGCGGCCTTCGTGGGGATAAGCTTTGGGCTGTCGAAATACGGCGCGGTCGCGGGCTTGCGGCTCTCCATTCTGATCTTTGCGGCGGGACTGTTTGTGTGCTGCATGTTTTGCCACGGGGAGCTGGCCGCGCAGAAGCCGCACGCCAGCCGGCTCACCTCGTTTTACTTGATGTGCGCGCTGGGGGGAGCGTTGGGCGGGGTGTTTGTGGGAGTGGTCGCGCCGTACGCTTTTCACGGGCCGTACGAGCTGCGGATCGGCCTGGCGTGCTGTATGTTCCTGCCGGCGGTGCTGGCGCTGCAGGAGGGCCGGCGGAGGGCGGGCTGGTTGGCGGCGGGGCTGGCGGCGGTGTTGCTGGCCCACCTGGGGTTCGAGGTGCGCAATGCCAGAGGCGGCGCGAAAGTAATGGAGCGCAATTTCTACGGCGTGCTCCGGGTGAGCGAAGCGGACGGCGTGCGGACGCTGATGCACGGCGTGGTGAATCACGGAGAACAATTCCTGGACACAGCGCGGCGCCGCCAGCCCACCACTTACTATGGGCCGCAGTCGGGAATCGGGCTGGCCCTGCTGCGAAGCGGCCGGCCAGAGCGGCAGCGGGTGGGCGTGATCGGATTGGGGGCGGGGGTGCTGGCGGCTTACGGCCGCGAGGGCGACACCTACCGCTTCTACGAGATCAACCCGCTGGCAGTTGACATCGCGCGGCGGCAGTTCTATTTTCTGCAGGACTGTCCCGCGCAAGTGGATGTGGTGGTGGGGGACGGACGGCTGCTGCTCGAGCGGGAGCCGGACCAGAAGTTTGACGTGCTGGCGGTGGATGCTTTTTCGGGCGATGCCATACCGATGCACCTGCTGACCGAGCAGGCGCTCACGCTCTACTTCCGGCATCTGAGACCAGGAGGCGTCCTGGCGCTGCATTTGTCGAACCG
>DASQHK010000316.1:0-4687 GCA_035632135.1 Bryobacterales bacterium | reverse complement strand
TCATGCGAGCGAGTTGCGGGGCGCCGATCAGATGATGCGTCTGGGGCAGCAGCGGGACGTGCAGGCTGATGAAGTCGCTCTCCGCGAGCAACCGGTCGAGCGGGACGAACTCCAGGCGCAGCTCCGTCTCGACGGCCGAGGGGGCGCGGACCGCGTCGTGATAGAGCAGCTTCATGCTGAAGCCGAGTCCGCGCCGCGCCACGGCCTGCCCGATGCGCCCCATGCCGACCACGCCCAGGGTGCGGTGGTGCACATCGTAGCCGCACAGCAGATCGATGCGCCATTGGCGATACTTGCCCGCGCGCAGGAAGTGGTCGCCTTCGACTACGCGCCGCGCCGCCGCCATCAGCAATGCGAAGGCGAAGTCGGCCGTGGTGTCTGTGAGCACCTCGGGCGTGTTGGTGACCGCGATTTTTCGCGCCGTGGCGGCCGGGACGTCGATGTTGTCAAACCCCACGGCGACATTCGAGATGGCCCTTAGCTGCGGCAGCTTGTCCATCACCTCGGCCGAAAACTTGTCGGTGAGCTGGCTGACGACGCCCTGCTTGTCGCGGAGCCTCTCCAGCAATTGCTCCGGCGGGTAACCCTCGTCGGCGTCGTGGTACTCCACCTCCGCGCGCTCGCGCAGGTACGTGATGGCTTCGGGGTAGAGATGCTTGGTGACCAGAATTTTTGGTTTCATGGAATGGGGCATTGTCGCATAGGGTCCTGGAGTCGTACAATCGATTACAATCAGCTATCAGCCCTCAGCCGTCAGCGGTCAGCGGCCCGAGGCGGTACCCGGCGGGTTGGCTGAAAGCCGGTTGGTGGGAGCCATCAGCCATCAGCCATCAGCCGTCAGCAATCCGAGGCGGTACCCGGCGGGTTCGGCTGAAGGCTGATCGCTGAAGGCTGACAGCTACGGTTTGCTGAAAGCTGGTTGCTGGCAGCCATCAGCCGTCAGCAATCCGAGGCGGTATCCGGCGGGTTTGCTGGTTTGCTGAAAGCTAATTGCTGAAGGCTGACAGCTAGGTTTTCTGAAGGCTGATCGCTGAAGGCTGACAGCTACGGTTTGCTGAAAGCTGATCGCTGAAGGCTGACACCTTAATTTACAACGGAGAACAAAATGGCAAAGCTTGGATTTCTAGGTCTTGGACTGATGGGTTACCCTATGGCGCGCAACCTTCTCCGCGCGGGGCACCAGGTGGCGCTGTGGAGCCACACGGAGGCCAAAGCCCGCAAGCTGGCGGCGGACGAGAAGGGCGTTTTCTGCGCCACGCCGCGGGAGGTCGGCGCCTTCGCGGATTGCATCTTCGCCTGCGTTGGCGATTCGGCCATGTCGGAGAATGTTTTCACCGGTCCCGGCGGCGTTATCGAGGGGACCAAGCCCGGCACCGTGGTGGTCGATGCCAGCACCATCGGGCCTTCGACCAGTCGCCGGATCGGCCAGAAGTTCGTCGCGAAGGGCTCCCAATTCCTCGATGCCCCCTGCACCGGGTCAACCCCGGGCGCCGAAGGCGGCACGCTGACCTTTATGATCGGCGGACCGAAGGACGTTTTCGAGCGTGTGCGGGAGTACTTCCTGCCGATGGGCAAGAACCTGTTCTATTGCGGCGGCGCGGGCATGGGCTTGCAGGCTAAGCTCTCTCAGAACTTAGTCTTAGGAGCTATGATGCAAGGTTTTATTGAGGGCATGGTGCTGGCTGTCAAGGGGGGCGTGGATCCCGAGCTGATGTTCCAAATTCTGGATAATAGCGCCGCTAAGGCCGGCCTTATCAGCTACAAAGCCCCATTCATCTTCGCCCGCAACTTCAAGACCAACTTTTCGGTCCGCTGGATGCATAAGGACGTGGGCTTGATGCTCGAAAGCGCTCGGGAAATGAACGTTCCGCTGCCGGTGACGGCCATTGTCCACGAAATGCTCACCGCCACCATCGCCAAGGGCCACGCGGATGAGGACTACTGCTCGGCCATCAAGCTGATGGAGGAGTTTGCGGGCGTGGAGGTGCGGGGGAAGCCCAAGGCTTAGCCAGCTTTTGCGGCTTCTCAGGCCCCTGGGCTACCCCGGTCCGGGTCTGAGGGAGGGAAAAGTACGTCCTTCGGTAGAAATCTCCGAAAAACGAAATTTTCCTCTTGCGCTTATCCCGTTTTTTGGTATACTGAAATCAAGCCGGGGAGGCAACTCCCACCAAAGCGAGACTAACCTCAAATAAAAAGACCCCTGAAGCAATCCTCCCCGGCGCTAAAAAGAAAGACAGGGGCGCACCCAGAAAAAAGGTAGTTGGAAAGCAAGAGCGTGTGGAACCCAGGCGCATTTGGTCACCGCCGGTGTGTGGCACGCTTGCGCTGCGAAACAAAAAGCTGATCTCTTCGTCTAAAGCTCCATGCACTCGCTGTGGCAGGACCTCTCCTACGGGTGGCGGGGTCTTCGCAAGCAGCCTGCATTTGCGGTGCTGGCGGTTCTCACGCTGGCGCTCGGCATCGCCGCCGCAACCACCATCTTCAGCGTGATCCAAAACGTTCTGCTCGATCCGTTTCCTTACGCGGACGCAAGCAAAGTCGTCGCGATTCAGATTCACGATTTGAACGGCCGCGGTCCGGGCGGCCGCACGTTTTTCCAGACCCCCGAGTTCCTCGACTACGAGGAACAGAGCCGCGTCTTCGAAGAGGTGATCGGCGGCACCATGGAGGACGTGCTTTACACGACCCGCGAGGGCACCGAGCAATTCACCGGCGGCCTCGTTACTCCGAACGCGTTCCACTTCCTGGGAGTGCGGCCTTTGCTGGGCCGTGGAATCATGCCGGAGGACGCAAAGCCCGGCGCGCCTCCCGTCTTCGTCATGAGCTACAAGATGTGGGCCAAGCACTTCAACCTGGATCCCACCATTCTGGGCCACACCTTTGTGCTGAATGGCGTGCCGGCGACGCTGGTGGGCATCATGCCGGTGCGTTTCACGAAGCTCGGAGCGGACCTGTGGCGGCCCGTCACCCTGAGCCGCGCCGACCCGGAGCTGAAGCGGCAATACTTCATGTTTCAAGCGCGGCTGAAGCCCGGGATCACGATGCGCCAAGCCGAGGCCGAGCTGGAGGTGGTGGCGCACCGGCTGGCCCAAGTGTATCCGGACAACTATCCGAAAAAGTTTGCGGTCCGGCTGGTCTCCTGGGTCGACAGCCTGGTGGGACCGTTTCGCAAGACCTTATACACGCTGGCGGCGGCCGTGGCGCTGCTTCTGCTGATCGCCTGCGGCAACGTGGCCAACATGCTGCTGGCGCGGGCGACGGCTCGCGAGAGGGAGGTAGCGATCCGCAGCGCGCTGGGCGCCAGCCGGTGGAGAATCGTCCGGCAACTGCTGATCGAAAGTCTGCTGCTCGCCCTGGGCGGGGCGGCCGCCGGCTGCCTCTTCGCGTATGCCGGACTCAAAGCGCTGGTGCCGTTGATTCCCGACGGGGCGATCCCGCAAGAAGCGGTGATCCGGCTGAACGTTCCGGTGCTGCTGTTCAGTCTCGGGGTGGCCATGCTCACAGCGCTGCTGTTCGGGCTGGCGCCGGCGCTGCAGGCCGCCCGCCAGGATGTGATCGAGCCGCTGAAGGACTCCGGCAGAGGGGTCATCGGCGGTTTTCGCCGCGCCGGGCTGCGGAACATTCTGGTGGTGGTCGAGGTGGCGATGTCGCTGGTGCTGTTGGCGGGCGCGGGCTTACTGATGCGCAGCCTGGTGGCGCTGCAACGAGTGGACCTGGGCCTGAACCCGCACCACATCCTGGTGGCCCGTCTGCCGCTGCCGCGCGGGCAGTACAAGACGGCGGCCGCCAAGCAGCGGTTCTTCCGCGAGTTGCTGCCAAGGCTGTCGGCGCTGCCGGGCGTGGTGGCGGCAACCGAAACGAGCACGCTGCCGCCCTACGGCGGCATTCGCAGCGACATCGAGATCCCCGGCAAGACGCACCCCGAGAAGTGGGACACGATTTTTCAGTTGTGCAGCGAAGGGTATATCCCCACGCTGCAGCTTCGGATGCTGCGCGGCCGGCCGCTGTCCGAAGTGGAAGTGAATGATGTCCGCAAAGTGGCGGTGGTGAACCAGACGCTGGTCAACAAGTACTTCGGGCAGGAAGACCCGATCGGGCGCCGCATCAAGATCAAGCTGCTGGAAACGATGCCGGATTCGCCCGTCGAGAACCCGGTGTTCGAGATTGTGGGCGTCATTGCGGACGCCCGCAATCAGGGGATTCGCGATCCGCCGATGCCGGAGATGTTCATCCCATACACGGTCACCGGCGCCTTCGAGCGCGGGATCCTGGTGCGGACGGCGGGCGATCCTTTGCCCATGCTGAACAGCGTGCGGCAGGAGATTTGGGCCGTCGACCGCAACGTCGCCCTGACGCTGACGGACAGCCTGAACAACTACCTGAAGCGGTTCTCCTATGCGGAGCCGCGCTTCAGCCTGATCCTGCTCGGCGTGTTTGCGGGCGTGGGATTGCTGCTGGTGGCGATCGGCGTTTACAGCGTGATCGCGTACACGGTGTCGCGGCAGACGCACGAAATCGGAATCCGCATGGCGCTCGGCGCCGGCCGCTCCGATGTGTTCCGGATGGTGCTGCGGATGGGCCTGCGGCTGATCGGATTCGGCCTTGCCGCCGGGCTGCTGGCCAGTTTCGCCGTGACCCGGCTCATCGCCAGCCAGCTTTGGGCCGTGTCGCCGCAAGACCCAGCCAC
>DASQHK010000315.1:0-4268 GCA_035632135.1 Bryobacterales bacterium | reverse complement strand
CAGCGCCGGCTGGTCCACCAGGCCTCCCCGCGACGTGTTGATGAAGTACGCCGTCCGCTTCATCCTGTCGAACACCTCGGCGTTGAACATCTTCGCCGTCTCTTTGGTCAGCGGCGCGGCGCTCATCAGCACGTCCACCTGGGGAACCATCTCCAGGAACCAGCCCGGATCGTGCAGCTCGTGCACGAAATCTGGCTTCGGCAGCGGCTTGGCGTCGGTAGCCAGCACTTTCATGCCGAAGCCGTAGTGCAGCCGCCGCGCGATGTCGCTCCCCATGCCGCCCATGCCCACGATGCCCGCCGTCTTCTCATAAAGGTCGACCATGGGGGCGCGCCGGCCGCCGCTCCAGCGATGCGCCTGCGTGTTGGGAAACCAGGTCTGCACATACCCGCGCGTCAGCGCCAGCAGCATCCCGATCGCCGACTCGGCGATGACCGGCGTGAACACGCGCTGCATGTTGGTGAGCACCGCGGGATGATGAAACACCGCCTCCGCCACTTCGTCCAGCCCCGCCGCCCAGACCTGGATCCACTTCACGTTTCTGGCGTTGGCGAGGACGTCCTTGTCGGGAAACCCGAACAGGACTTCGGCCTCCGCCGCTTTTTCCCGGAACTCGTGGTTGTCCCGGCAAACGGAAATGTCCACATTTTTTCCGGACGCCCGGATCTGCTCGACCTCGGCCGGGGTCAGCCCGGCGCCGGAAACGATTTTCACCGGCCCGCCCGCCGTCGGACGCGGCACGGCCAGCGGGAAGTTGGCCATCACCACCGGCGTCGCGGCGAGCGCCGTGGTGGAGGAAAGCGCGCTCGGAACTGCCGCGGCGGTCCCGGTAGTGGCGATGGTTCCCAAAAAGCCCCGGCGTGAAAAGGTGTCGTTCATCGTCCCTCCTCTCCGCCCGTTCGCGGGGACGGCGACAGTTTACCAGAAGCCGGCTACGGTGACACGCGATTTTGGGCCAGCCCGACGGAAGGCTAACCACACGAATGGCCGGCTAGCAGAAGTCCTCGACCAGAAAGACCTGCGGCACGAAGTCGACTAAATGCTGACTGGTGACTCCGAGGCAGGTTCCACCCCATTCGGTGTGGGTGGCGTCGACAGGGCCAGCGGTGTTGGTTGCAGAGTTTTTGTTACATGCCTCGTCGATCTCCGGGTCGTGGCCGGGACGACTAACGTACGGGTCGCAGGATCCGTCGGAGCCCACAACGAGGCACGAGCATACGATGGTCTGGATGCGCATGGCGGGGAACGGCGTTTCCGGCGCATTGGCGGCGTAACTGCAAGCGGCGGCCTTGAGGAAGGCGATGATGAACTGGTTGGGATCTCCCGGCGGCGGCACCACCAAAGTCTCGCAGGCCTGCTTGGCAGCGGCGTACTCACCATCCAGCAGGTCGCAGGCCTCCCAGCCGGTCACGGCGGCGCGGGTGGAGGCCGAGAACCTCGAATAAAGGAGCGCCGACCACCAGCTATGCGAATAATACATCCAGTAGGTATGACTGCGGCGGGTGAGGCCGGCGACGGGCACCCTCCTTTGTGACTCCTCGCCAAAGACTGGGAAGAGATTGCGAAGGCGGACGCCCGTAGGCTCGTCTGCGCTCGCCGAGACCGGCAAGTTTCCCAGCCGCGCGAACGGCCCCGTCGTGTAGAAGTTCTGCGGGCCAAGTCCGCTGAGCAGACGGGCCGGGGTGGCAGCCTTGAGATCCCGGAGGACTTCGCCGAGGGGCTTCTTGCCGCCAGCAACCAGCCGGAGCGGCAGCGCCTCGATCTGTTTGGTCAGCGAGGCCGCGCTGCGGGCGTGCTTAAGGGTGCGCCAGGGGCGATGAGACAGCTTCATCAGCCCTGAACGCACCCCCGTGACGGTGGCCTGCACCTCTGCCGGGTCGGCATCCAAACGGGCGACGGCGGAAAGAATGGTTTCGTAGCGTGGCGTTCTCATCGGTTTTCACCCTAATTCAGTACGACGGTGGGCCGGCGTGGTGGCCGGCGCGGTGATGGAGGAAAGTTGGCTCGGAACCGCCGCGGCGGTCCCGGTAGTGGCGATGGTTCCCAAAAAGCCCCGGCGTGAAAAGGTATTGTTCATCGTGCGCTCCTCTCCGCCCGTTTGCGGGGACCGCCACAGCTTACCAGAAGCCGGCTAGCGTGGCACCCCACTGTACCCCCTTGCACGCGGTTGCACTGGGCTCCACTGGCCGGCAAAACCGCCTTTTATCGACTGCGTGATCCCAGTGCTATTCTGGTCAGCTTAAACAGGGAGTTAGACGCGCCGGGAGCAGGAAGCCAATGGCGATTACCGCAGGCAAGGTTCTCTCGGTCAACGTCGGTACCGCGCGTGAGTTCAACTACAACGGCCGCCCTGCCAAAAGTGCGATCTGGAAATCACCTGTCGCCGGGCGGAGCGCAGTTCGCGGTGTGAATCTTGACGGAGACGACCAGGCGGATCGCAAGGCGCACGGGGGACCGGATAAAGTGGTCTACGCATACGCCATCGAAGACGTACGGTGGTGGGAGCAGGAGATCGGCCGATCGCTTGCCTGCGGCGAGTTTGGTGAAAACCTCACGGTGGAAGGGATCGAGGTGAACAATGCGCTTGTCGGAGAGCGTTGGGAGATCGGAACTGCCATTCTTGAAGTTTCCGAGCCGCGGGTACCCTGCTGGCGGCTGGGAGTTCGGATGAACGATCCGATGTTTCCGCGCCGCTTCACCGAGGCGTTGCGGCCTGGGCCTTACCTGCGGCTCGTCGTGGAGGGCGATGTGGGCGCGGGAGATGCGATTCGGGTAGTCGAGAGACCCGATCATGATCTCACCATCCGGGATGTATTTCGCATTTACACCCGCGATCGCGATGAGGTCGAGCGGTTACTGGCGGTTCCTCAGATGTCCGAGAGCTGGAGGAGATGGGCGGAGGATTTCCTTCAAAAGCGCAAAGGCCGCCCCGCGGATGAGGGCGAACCTGGATGTTGCTAAAGGCCCCGTGACATTGGATTCCCTGATTTTCGTGGAGGCTATCCCGGCAGCCGATAAAGAATGTAATTCCCCAGCCGGTACACTTCAGGGAAACTGAGCTGCCGGCCCGGCCCGGCGTGCTCGAACTGCAAGGTGACCAAGTATTGCGCGTGATACTTAGCCGCCAAGCGCAAGAAATCCGCCTCGCGCAGCCGGGAATAATCTTCCGCCAGGATCCCCGCGCACGACACGAAGCCCGAGCAGCGCAGATCGGTGAAGCCCGCCAGATCGTCCATGCGATGCTTCCACTCGATCAGGTCGGTCTCGATGGAAGGCGTGTTTTTCCAGTCGGCGATCTCGGCGCGCTCGCTGTACATCGTGAATCCCCCCGAAAACGGCGGCGTAATGAACACCGCGTCGCGCGGCGTGGAGGTCTTGATGTACTGGCAGAGCCGATACCAATCATCCACAGGTGGATGGTCGTAGCCGTAAAACGGCAGCCCGGTAATCACTCGCAGCGCGACCGCCAGCGCGAGCAGCGCGACGGGAATCATGCGCGCGCGCAGCCAGCAGATCGCCGCCAGAGCTGCCAGCGTCGCCAGGCCGATCCCGACGCCGCGCGGGGCCACGGCAAAGCTGTGCCAGAACATCGGAATCGGATGGCCCAGGCTCGCCGTCGCCACCACCGACGCGCCCGTCACGCAGCCGGCCAGGAACAGGCCCACGCCCCAGACCCATTGGTGCGTCGCCAGCCGCTTCTGCCGCAGGGCCGCGATCAGCAGTACGCACACGCCGATCACGGCAAAATTCTGAATCGCCAGAATCGCCAGCGCACAGAGCTTTTGCGGCCAGCCGCGCTCGAACAGCGTCTCCAGCAGGAACCACGCTGCGTATAGCACCGCAAAGAACTTCACGAAGATCGTCATGCGGAAAAGCTGCAGCTTGATGATGAGCTTGACCGGAACCACTTCCACAAAAACGGTGCCCACCACGCACAGCGCCAGAATGATGGCGCACCACGTAAGCACGCGGCGGTGCCGCGGCTCGCGCCAGTCAGCCCCGAGCGCCGCCATGCCCAGCACGAGGAAGAACCGGTAATAATCCGCACCCGGCCACGACGAGGGAATCAGATGGTGCGGCTGGCGCAGAATGGCGTGCAGGTTGAGAAACGCGCGCGGCGAGAGCGGCGAGGGCGCGGCGACATACAGATCCCACTGCGCAATCAGCGTCGGCGCCACGGCCGCCATGTAAACCGCGCCGGTGATGAGAATCTTGCGCAGCCCCCAGCGCCGCCACTCGGCCACCATCGCCAGCCCCAGCACCAGCAT
>DASQHK010000314.1:0-7179 GCA_035632135.1 Bryobacterales bacterium | reverse complement strand
ATTATTTATTCCTGCCAGGATTACGACTTTGACCGGGCCGAGCGGCTCTACAGCCTGCCGGCGCGGATCGGCATCGGGCCGGCGCTGTGGGTGGCGCGCGGGCTGCACGCGGCGATGATCGCGATGCTGGCGTGGCTGGCGGCCGCGCTGGGATTAGGCGCGCTCGCGCTGGCGGGCATCGCGCTGGTGGCGGCGCTGCTGGTCTACGAGCACAGCCTGGTGAAGCCCGGTGATCTGTCGCGGGTGAACGCCGCGTTTTTCACCGTAAACGGCTTTGTCAGCGTGCTATTCTTTGTGTTTTGGGCCGCCGACATTCTGTATGCTTCCCGCCGTTGAAACCTTGCAGATCGAAGACCGGCGCCTCCAGCCGATCGCGGACAAAGTGCAAGCCGGCGAGCGCTTGAGTCTTGAAGACGGCGTGGCGCTCTATCAATCGAACGACATTCTGGCCATCGGCTATCTCGCCAACCTGGTGCGCGAGCGCAAGAGCGGCAACGTCACCTGGTTCAACGTCAACCGGCACATCAACCCCACCAATGTCTGCGTGGCGTCGTGCAAGCTGTGCGCCTTCGGGCGGCAGGTGCGCGATCCCAAAGCCTACACCATGTCGCTCGAGGAAGTCTGGCACGTGGCGGGGACGGGCTACACGGAGGCGGTCAGCGAGTTCCACATCGTGGGCGGATTGCATCCGGAGCTGTCGCTCGACTGGTATTGCGAGATGCTCCGGGGCCTGAAAGAGCGCTTCCCGCAGGTGCACCTGAAAGCGTTCACCATGGTCGAAATCGGATATCTCGCCCGGCGGGCGCACCTGACGGCGGAGGAGACGTTGCGGCGGCTGAAGGAAGCGGGCGTTGACTCGATGCCCGGCGGCGGCGCGGAAATCTTCATCGAGCGGGTACGGCGCATCATCTGCGACCACAAGATCACCGGTGAGGAGTGGCTGGAGACGGCGCGCACGGCGCACCGGCTGGGGCTCAAGTCGAACGCCACGATGCTCTACGGCCACATCGAAGGCGACGAGGACCGCGTGGATCATTTGCTCAAGCTGCGCGGGCTGCAAGACGAAACCGGCGGCTTCGTGACGTTCATTCCGCTGGCGTTCCATCCGGCCAACACGCCCCTCGAGCACATCTCGCCAACCACCGGCTTCGCCGACATCAAGAACATCGCCATCGCGCGGCTGCTGCTCGATAATTTTCCGCACATCAAAGCGTACTGGATCATGATGACGCCGAAGATCGCGCAGGTGGCGCAGCGCTTCGGCGCCGATGATATTGATGGTACTGTCGTCGAAGAGAAGATCTATCACGACGCCGGGGCGACGACCGCGCAGTCGCTGCGGCGGGGCGAGCTGCTGGGGCTGATCCGGCGGGCGGGCCGCGAGCCGGTGGAGCGCGACACGCTGTACCGGCCGGTGAGCCGCGACGAAGCGACTTTCACGGTGTTGGTCTGAGCCCGCACTCCTTTTGTGTCGCGGCGCGGGGGTGTTGGTGGGCGCCACGCGCGGGCCGCATCTGCCCGAAGGCCTACAAGCCGGAGCGCGTGGCGCCCGGTGTCCCGGGCCGGGCCGGCGACCTGCGGTGCGCCGGGTCCGAATAGAATTTTTCCCATTCCTCGCCGGCGCGCCCGTTGAGATCCCAGACGACCCTGCCATCGCGGAGTGTCAGTTCGCAGACTAGCTTCTGCGTGCCCATCAGGCGGGCGCCGCGCGCGTCTTGAAAGCCGAAGTGTCCCTTGTCCAGTCGAAGCACCGCGACATCGGCGACTGCCCCGACGCTCAGATGGCCGTACTCAGGGCGATGGATCTGCGTCGCGGGATTGATCGTCGACATCCGGATCACGTCGTAGAGAGGCACACCCAGATTAAGGATCTTCGACATGGTCGTCGGCATGTCTTTCATTCCGGCGTTCATGCTGCCGACGTGGAGGTCGGTGGAGATGGAATCGGGCACCCAGCCGGCTTTGATTGCGGGCACCGCCAGGAACCACACAAAACTGCCCCCGCCATGGCCCACGTCGAATTTGACCCCGCGCTTGCGAGCCTCGAGCAGGGCCGGGAGCACCTTGCCGTTATCATCGACCAGCGGCATGGATGCCGTGCTGTACATGTGCGTGCTCATGTCGCCAGGGCGCAGGTGTTCGGTCACCAGCTTCACGTAGCTGCGCTGCGGCCACGGCCGGCCAAAGTCGACCACAACCGGGATATCGGCCAGCTTCCCTGCCGCCACGGCGCTATCCACCGCGGTCCACTCCGGCGCCTGGAAGTGAGCCGTCTTCACGCCCACGATTACGTTGGGGTATTGCCTGGCGACCTTTGCCGTCGCCTCGGGATCCATGTCCTCGGTATTTTGTTCGATCGCTCCGCCTCCCATGCCGTGTCCGACGATGTTCAGCATGGCGAAAATCCTGGTCTTGGCGCGGTCGATGACGTGTTCCTTGAAGTCGGCGAAATTCCGCCAGCCGGAGCTGCCCAGGTCAACCGCGGTTGTGACGCCGGAGCGGAAGGTATATCCGTCGGGGTAGAGGCTGAGATCTCCGGCGTAGGCGCGGGGCTGCCCGGTCGACGCGTAGACGTGGACATGCATGTCGACCAGCCCGGGGGTGACGTAGAGGCCGCGAACATCCACCACTTTCTGGGCTTGACCGGTGGGAATGTTAGGGGCGACCTGGGCGATCTTGCCGTCCGCGATCGCCACATCCATCACGCCGTTGACGTTGTTTTTCGGGTCCATCACGTGGCCGCCCTTCAACAGCAGCTCGTAGGTCTGAGCGGACAGGGCCGCCGAGAAGATCGAAAAAGCCAGAAGCAGACGTAGTTTCATGTTGCGAATTCTAGCTCTGCCCGCGCCCCGACACAAGTGGCGATACGGTGTGCACGATTCCATGGCTGCCTTTCGCTGGCCAAAGATGCGAGCAAGGGTAACCGTCTGAAGCCATCCCGATTTGTCGGGAGTTCACGCGACGCGGTACTTATTTAAGGCCGCCTCGTCCAGCGTAATGCCCAGCCCCGGTTTCTGGGGGACTTGGTAGAAGCCCCCTTTCGCTACCGTGAAGGGTTCCACTACGATGTCATCTTCGGCCACGTGGGTCAGGCTGATGGTGAATTCCACATTGGGCAGCGCAGCACATTGATGCGCTTGAAAAACCTGCGATATGCCGCTGAAAAGGCCGTTTTCCACCCATAGCTTCTGGCCGGTGAGTCTGCATAGCTCTGACTTTTCGGACAAAGCCGGACCCCACCGCCAATCCTCGACGACAAAAGCATCGCAGAGTGACTCCAGCATGAAGCTGCGGGTATCGACCGCCTCGTAATGCACCGCCAGCCGCAAAGCCAGGTCCTTGCGGATCCGCCGATATCCGATGAGGTCTTCGTGCGCGATCGGCTGCTCGAAGCCCTTCACCTGGTTGAAACGCCGCAGGGCTTCCGCCACGGCGAGCGTCTTGCCAGGAGAGCCGAAAGAGCCGTTCGCATCCATGTAGATTTGGTAGTCGTGCGGCACGACCTCGGCAAGGGCGGCCACCTGCTCGGCGGGATCCTCATAGGGTCTCGCCTTCACCTTGTGCACCATATAGCCGAGCTCGAGGCCGCGCTTGGCTTCCGCCTGCAGCAGGGCTGGCCGCAGGCAGTGGCTCCACCAGGTTTGCTGGACCGTCTGACGCGGTTGGGGAGAGAACAACTTGCAAACCGGCACGCCTCCCGCCTGCGCCACCAGGTCGTAGATGGCAATCATGATACCGGGGCCGACCGCGCCATCGTTGAGAAATTCCCAAACGGAGCGGCCCGTCATGTGCGCCAAGTGCAGGCGGGGATCTTGCGATGACTCGCCCAGGCCGATCAGCCCCGCATCGGTGTGGATTTTGACGATCCAGGGCAGATAGGCCGGCCGATCGAAGTTCTCGCGCCGATAGTTCTCGTGCATGTTCTCCCGGACGCGGTGGTCGAACGGGATGCGCAAACCGAAAGCCTCCGAGCGGGTGATTTTCAATTCTCCCTTGGCGGCGGCAAGCACCCGGCTGGGTTGCGCCAAGCTGAAGCCTAGTCCGGCGGCAGCGGACCGTTTTATCCAGTCGCGGCGAGTTGCGTCATTCATGCCGTCCTCCTTCCACGCACGCGGTATTTTTCAACCGCATCCTCGTCGAGCGTCACGCCCAGGCCGGGCTTCTCCGGGATGTCATAGAAGCCGTCCTTCATTGTGAAAGGCTCTTTGACAAGGTCGTCCTCGGCGGTAACGGCGGCATTTATGGTGTGTTCAATGCCCGGATACGCCGCCGCCTGGTGCGCCTGGACGGCCAAGCCGATGCCCGACCAGCAACTGCTCTCGTCCCAAAGCGGGATGTGATAGAGCTGCGCGAAGGCGTTCTGGCCGAATATGGTGCGCCCGAGTGTGGGGCTGGCGCTGATGCAAGCGTCGAGCAGCCCTTCGCGCGCCGCCAGCATCGGGTTCACCAGCCCCCAGTGCTCGGCCAGCCGGAGCGGTACCTTGCCTTTCAGTTGGCGGTACTCTTCGGTGCTTCGCAGCGGCGACTCCAGTCCGAAATATCCGGGAATCTCAGCTAGCTGCTTGGCGTAGTGCAAAGTGCGCGCCACCGAGCCCCAGAAATGATTCGCGTCTCCCCACACACGGTAGTCGCTCGGGACTGCGGAGAAAATGGCATGGGCCTGCGCCACCGGGTCTTCCCAGGGACGAATTTTTACCTTGTGAACGCGGTATCCTTCGCTCGCGCCGCGCTTGGCCTCCCGGGCCAGCATGTCGGGCGGGTAGCTGAGGCTCCAGTAGGCCTGGATGATTCGCTTTTTCGAATTAGCCGAGAGTAGCCGGCAAACCGGGAGCCCTGTCGCCTTTCCCAGCAAATCGTAAATCGCCGTCTGCACGCCGCCGATGCTGTCGTTGAAAAAGTACTCCCAGGGAGAATGCCCGACCATCCGTTTCAACATGGCCTCGTTATTGCCCTCGCCGATGCCCACCAGCCCTTCGTCCGTGTAAAGCTTGATCACGGTGTGCGGCGAGTGGGGTACGTCCATGTTCTCCCGGCGCCAGTTGAGGATCGCCATCTCACGAACGCGCTCGTCCCAGGGGACCTGGGTTGGGATGATCTCGTAGCGGCTGATCCGCATTCCGATTGTGCTGGCCGGGCTGGCCGCCGCAGCCTCGCAGGCGGGCCTGCCGGGGGTTGCCCCTAAGGCTGCCAGGAATTGCAGCAAACGGCGACGATTTGGTTTGGGCATACGGGACACCCTCCCTGGCCTGCTGTAGGATACCTGGTCGTGCAGTAATCGGAATGAGAGGGTAACACATCCAGTGATTCTTCAAGACCCGGCAGAATCCCGGACGGGTCGCCGAGCGACATTCCCACCGCTGTCGGCGCTCACCAACGCCGGCGTCAGGTGCGGTGTGGCGAGCGAGGCCAGCAAGGAGGCCGAGGTCCTCGAATTGCTGCGCCGGACGAAAGTCGCGACAGTCCAGGAGAGCAGCCGTGTCCCTTTCACAAACCCGCCCGCAGGTGCGCGATCACGTCGGCCAGGTCTTGCTTGCTGAGCTGTTTTTCAAAGTCATCCGGCATTAGTGAAACGCTGGAAGCGCGAATTTCGGAGATGTTCTGCCGCAGAATCGTGACGTCGCCCTCCTCCGAGTCGCCCCGCAGAGTCAGCGTGCCGCCGGTCTCGCTCACGATGATGCCGTCGTGCATGCGGTTATCTTGGGTCACCACCACGTAATTCGTGAAGCGCGGCTCGATCTCGGCGCTGGGATTCAGAATCGAGGTCAGCAACTCCTCTTTGGTTTTGTTGTTGACTCCCGAAAGGTCCGGTCCCACCCGCTGCCCTCCCAGCCGGCGAGGCAGATGGCACTTGCCGCAATTCTTCTCGAACACCTGCTTGCCGCGCGCAGGATCGCCGGTCAGGTCGGCCACCCCCCGGTAAGCCTGCACCACTTTGGCCCGATCGCTGCCGCTGTTCAGAAACAACGCCTGCGCCCTCTGGCGAACGCCAGGATCGGGATTTTCGAGCAGGCGGTCCCGCGCCGAAGCATCGAAAGCGCTGGGCTCGATCTGGTGGCTTTCCATGGCTTTCAGCAGCACCGGCGCCCGGTCGCGGTTTTCGAGCAGCGCCAGCAGCGCCCTCTTGCGCACCTCGGGGTCATAGGTACGCCAGTTGTCCAGCAGAATCGAGCTGACGGCCGAGTCGTCAAACGCCGCCAGCGAATCCACCGCCGCCGCCTGCAATTCCGGCGGCTCTTTCGGATCGAGCACCTTGCGCAGCACCGGGCTAACCACGGCGAACTGCCCGCCACGCAGAGAACGAACCGCCATCTCCCGCGCGGGCACGGGGAGCTTGTCCGCCAGGGCTTGCTCGGACGCCTTCTGGATCAGCGCGCGCAACTCGATATGCTGCGCCAGTGCGCGGGCGGCTTTCTGCGTTTTCTCCGCCGGGTTCTCCACCATCTTCATCAGCGATGCTTCCGCCGCCGGAATTTTCAGGCCGCTCGCGCCGGAGATCTCCAGGCCCCTGCCGAGTCCGGCCAGACCCGCGGCCTGCCATAACTCCGCGTCTCCACCTCGCAGGCCCGCTAGCGTGTTGATCGCCTGGGTCATTTCGGGCGCCTTGTGCCTGGCTCCAATCAGCGCGCAAAGTGCCGAGAGAAACTGGGCATCGCCCCAGCGCTTCGGCCGTTGCTGCAACATCGCGAAGAACGGAAAGGCGGAGTCGTGAACCGAGCTGAGCACGGCCGTGCGGAACCAGCGGTCGCCGGTGTGGGCGGAAGCCAGGTCGGCGAGCAGCCGCATCGCTCGCGGATCTTGGACTTCTCCCAGCGTGAACGCAAGCTGAAGCTGAACCCGGGGTTCCGGGTCCTTCGCCATGGCCAGAACCGCGCTGGTCAGGGGCTTGGAGTTGGCAAGCAGCGGCTCCGAGAGCCGCAGCACGTTCTCGCGAATCGCCGGATGGGAATCGTGCAGAGCCCGCTCCACAAGGGCCGGCGACAGAGCCGATAGTCCTTCCAGGGTCCACAGCGCGCGCAGCCGGGCTTGCGGCATTTCGTTTTTCGCGGCCATCTCTTCGAGCAGCGGGATGGCGGCGCGGTCCTGGCGATCCACCAGCAGCCGCTGCGCCGTCTCCCGATTCCAGCCGTTCGGGCTCGCAAGCTGCCGCACAAGCTCGGCAGTGCTGGCCGCGCCGAGGTT
>DASQHK010000313.1:0-6285 GCA_035632135.1 Bryobacterales bacterium | reverse complement strand
GCCACAAAACCTTTGGCGGCCAGGTGGGCGGCCATCACGTGGTTTTCCGTCTTGCCCAGCGTGGTGTGTCCGGCCGACATCAGCACCGCAGGGTAGCGGCCAGGTTTGTTGGGCCGGTAGAGGTTCGCTGTGACGTAATAGTGCGGCAAACTCTCGAAGACAACTTTTTCGAGCGTGTAGGAATCATTGCGGATGCGCCCGGTGATGCGGGCGTTCAGCGGCCCGTGGTAATCCGGAAGGCCGCCGATGATCTCCAGCAGCTTGGCGCGCACCCATTGCTGGCGGCGTGCGGCGTCCGCCGTGGTGCGGATGCCGGCGATCGTGCTCTCGCGCTGCGCGAGCTGCTGCTGCGCGATCCCGTCCATCCAGTGGAGAAGCGGATCCGAACCCGGCCGGCCCTGGCCCATCAGGGGCACCATGCCGAGGCAGACGGCCACCGCCATCCTCGCCGCTTGCACCATCAATCTCATAGACGGTATCCCTTCGCTCGCGCGATCGGCGCCGGCATCTTCCTCATCACCCCTGGCTAACGCGCGTGGCTCGGAATCGACAGTTTACCGAGCCGCGACCGTGCGGGAGCGGACCCGCGAACCTCAGGCGCGAGCACATCCGCGCGCACCCGTTCGTAACTCACTTCAAACCCAGCTTTTTCCCAGCCTCCAGCAGAGCGATCGATTCGCGCATGCGCTTCTCCCGCGTTTCCGGCCGCTTGGCCGAATGAATCCAACACACAAAGTGCCACCGGTAGGTTGGCGCCAGCTCCTGAAAGAAACGCCACGCTCTTGGATTTGCCTGCAGCCCCACGGCGATGTAGCCCGGCAGGTCCGTGATTGCCGGCCGCGGCCCGTAGGTGTTGCCGGTCGGCGCCGCCGCCAAGCCCGCCGGCGCGAGCAGGCGTTCCGCCTTGAGTTGCGCCCACCGTTTCCGATTGCTGTCCGACCACTTGCTGGCGGGCTGTCGCGGCGTGAACTTGCGGGCGTACCGATCGTCATCCAGGCGTTTGATCAGGCTGTCGATCCATCCGAAGCACAGCGCCTCGCGCACCGAGTCCTCGTAAGGAATGGACTTCACGCCCGTGTGGTCCTTATGGAACACCAGCCAGACCCCCGGACTCGACGTATGGTGCTTTCCCAGCCACCTCCGCCATTCCTGGCGGCTTCGAACATCTACCGTCCTGAGATCTGCCGCCATGCCGGCCGCCCCAACCAAAATAAGACCCTTTTGCTGGAGTTCGCCGAGCGAGGACCGCAATCCGCGCTCCGAGGACGCGTTTCAGGCAGGTGCCGCGCGAAGGTCGGCCGGCGAGTGGCGCGCCGGGCTAAGTCAGCGACCAGCCTTTGCGGAACGCCGGCTTGAGGTACTTGTTCGCTTCCGAGTTGTTGGCGAATCGCATCTTGGCCGCGTCCCACTCAAGCTTGCCGTCAAAGCGCAGCGCGACCACGCCCAGAAGCATCCACTCCACAAACGGAACGGCGACGTTGAAATTCGAGCACGCCGCGTCGCCTCCCTTGCAGGCGCGAATCCAGTCGCGGTAGTGGCCCGGCGAGCGTGTGAGCAGCGGCGGCGGAAACTTGTAGTCCCGCATCTGCTCCACTGGAATGAGCCGCGTCTCCTCACCGTAGGTCCCTGTGGTGAGCATGCCTTTGTCGCCGATAAACACGCTGCCGTCCGGAGGCGGCACACGGGATTCCGGATCGTTCTTTGCCCGCTCGAAAGCCTCCCAGTCGAACACCCGGCCCACGAATCCGGTACGCCGTGGGGGCCGCGGAGGACGCTGCGAAGCAGCGCCCGCGCCTGACCCGCCGCTCTGCGCGGCCCGGCGCGCGGAGGCCCGCCGCGGCAGATCGCCCAGCAGCTCGCCTTCCGGCACGCCCGGGATCTTGGGCGTCTCGGTGCACCCGTCATGCCAGAACAGCTTCAGCGGCGGCATGGTTCCGCGGGCTGGGAAATCGTAGCGAATGACCGACTTCTCGGGAAACATGAAGTCGCTCGCGCCCTCTTTGTGGATACATTCGACGCTGGTGGGAGCCCCGAGCCGCAAGGCGAGGTTCGGCGCGCCCAGAATGTGGCAGGCCATGTCGCCTAACGCCCCGCAACCGAAATCGTAAAAGCCGCGCCAATTGAAGGGCTGATAGAAGTTCCCCCACTTGGTCGGGTATCCCTTTCCGCCGGAAGTGTACGGCCGTTTTTCGGCGATGCCGAGCCACAGGTCCCAGTCGAGCGTCTCGGGGGCCGCATCCGGCGGCGGAATCTCCTTGAGGCCCTGCGGCCAAATGGGACGGTCGGTCCACGCATGGACTTCGGTCACGTTGCCGATCTCGCCCGCCCAGATCATTTCGGCGGCTTGCCGCGTGCCCTCGTTCGAGTAGCCCTGGTTCCCCATTTGCGTGGCGACCTTATACTTGTTGGCCGCCTCCTGCAACTGCCGCGCCTCCCACACCGTGCGGGTCAGCGGCTTCTGCACGTAGACGTGCTTGCCGCGCTCCATGCACCACATGGCCGCCGTGGCGTGCATGAAATCCGGAATGGTTACGATGACGGCGTCGATCGCGTTGCCCTGCTCATCGAGCATCTTGCGGAAATCTTTGTACTTGGGGACCTTGTCATACTCCGCGAACTTGCGCGCGGCCTGTTTTTCGTCCACGTCGCAAAGCGCCACGATGTTTTCCCCGGCGCAGCCGTCGATGTCGCTCGCGGCCTTGCCCCCGGCGCCGATGGAGGCGATGTTGAGTTTTTCATTGGGCGATTTGTAACCCAGTGTTCGCAGTGAAGCCGCACTGCCGAATCCTCCGGCCGGCATCGCGCCCGCCAGCAGTGAGCCAAAAAAGAAATGCCGCCTGCTGATATCGTATGCCACGGAACACCTCCCCTCTCCTGCGCTTGCGGCTAAATTATACTATATAAAACCCCTGGCCCTTCCATTGGAACCAAGCAGAGCGTCGTTGACCACATTTGCCACTGCGATTCAAATGAAAATGCCGGCTCAGGCGATGCCGGCGGCGGCGGGTTCGAGGCGCCTCGCGCCCGCTTGCGCCAGATAGTCGATCGCAGCCGCTACTCCCCCTTTCGAGAACGGCACATGGGCCAGCCCCAGACCCATCTCCACGCCGCACAGCGTGCCGGCCAGCATCAGGTCGTTGAAGGCGCCCAGGTGGCCGATGCGGAACACCCGGTCTTTCACCTTCCCCAGGCCGCTGCCAAGGGACATGTCAAACTGCTCCAGGATGATCTTACGCAGCTCATCCGCGCTGTGGCCGGCGGGCATCAGCACGGCCGTCAGCGAGCTGCTGTACTCCGCCGGGTTGGCGCACAGAATCTCGAGTCCCCAGGCCCGCACGGAGCGCCGCGTGGCCTCGGCGTGGCGGTCGTGCCGCGCGAACACGTTCGGCAATCCCTCTTCGCGCAGCATCTGAAGCGACTCCCGCAGCCCGTAGAGCAGATTGGTCGCCGGCGTATACGGGAAGAAGCCCGCTTTACCGGCGGCCAGCATCGGCTGCCAATCCCAATATGACTTCGGCATTCGCGCCGATTTCGAGGCCGACAGGGCCTTTTCGCTGATGGCGTGGAAGCTCAATCCCGGCGGCAGCATGAGTCCCTTCTGCGATCCGGCCACCGTCACATCCACGCCCCACTCGTCGTGCCGGTAATCGATCGACGCGAGCGAAGAGATGGTATCGACCAGCAGGAGCGCCGGGTGCCTGGCGCGGTCCATCGCTTCGCGTACCGCCCCGATGCGGCTGGTTACGCCGGTGGAAGTTTCGTTGTGGACGACGAGGACCCCCTTGCACTCGCGGCGGCGATCCTCGGCGAGCTTGGCCTCGACCATGGCCGGATCGACGCCATGCCGCCAGTCACCGGGCACGAAATCGGCCGCGATCCCCAGCCGGCCCGCCATCTCGCGCCACAGCGTTGCAAAGTGACCCGTCTCGAACATCAGCACCTTGTCGCCCGGCGAGAGCGTGTTGGCCAGCGCCGCCTCCCACGCTCCGGTGCCCGACGCGGGATAAATGACCACCTGCCCGGATGTCTGGAATACTTCCTTCAGCCCCTCCAGAACTTCCAGCGCCAGACGGGCAAATTCCGGCCCGCGATGATCGATCGTTGGCCGCGCCATGGCGCGCAGGATGCGCTCCGGCACGTTGGTCGGCCCGGGAATCTGCAAGAAATGACGTCCACTGTGAAAAGGCATGGATGGAATCCTCGACTCGACCAATTTCGCACCCCGCCGCGCCGATGACAACCCCGCCGTAATCCGTCCGTAAGCCCAGGCGCCTCCCGTGCTCGCACCGGGAAGGTGCTGCCGCTCCCTTTGGCCACCGCTCCGATCGGTCGGGTCCGAGCCGCGACCGAAAGGGAGCGGTAGCTGACGGATCGCGGCTCCACCACCCGGCCCATTGATATGGTATGAAATGATAATGCTTCGCAGGGCAACACAACAAACGGCGGTAGTTCTGCTGCTCGCATCGGCGGCTGTGCTGGCGCAGCAACGCCCGCGTCCGGAGGTCGAAACCAATCCGCTGGGACACAGCGAGCAGGCGATCGCGCAGGGCCGCGAAATCTTCAATCACACCTGCACGGTCTGCCACGGCCTGAATGGCGCCGTGGGCGGCCGTGGCCCCGCTTTGGGCGCCGGCCGGCCTTACTTCCACCGCACCGATCAGGACATTTTCGACGTGGTTCAGAAGGGCATTCCGGGCACGGAAATGCCGCCCTCCGGCCTGCCGCCCATGGAGATCTGGAAGGTCGTCGCTTACATCCGCAGCCTGCGCGCCACCGCCTCCGACGCCTTCGTTCCCGGCGACGTGGCACACGGCGAGGAGATTTTCTGGGGAAAAGGCCGTTGCAGCTCGTGCCACATGCTGCGCGGGCGCGGCGGCATCGTCGGCCCCGACCTTTCCAACGCCGGCGGCGAGCGCACCTTGCAGGCCCTCCGCGATGCGCTGACCAAGCCCAAGCTGCGCATTCCGCGCGGCTACCAGCCGGTCGAAGTCGTTACGGCCGACGGCCAGCGCCTTTCCGGCATCGCGAAAAACGACAACAATTTTTCGTTGCAGCTTCTCGACAGCCACGACCGGCTGCAATTGTTTACGCGCGACGAGCTGCGCGACGTCATCTACCAGAAGCAATCTCTCATGCCCAGCGATTACGACAAGACGCTCACACCGGCCGAGCTTCAGGACCTGCTCGCGTTCCTGAGCCGCCAGTTCACGCACAAGGCGGAGCGCCGGAGAAGGAGTGACGACGATTGATGACGAAACCCCTGGGGTGCCTCTGCTTGCTTGCTTTCGTGCTGCCCGCCGCTGCTCAGGTGACGTATCAGGATCTGGTCAAGGCCGATCCGGGCAACTGGCTCACTTACAACGGCTCTTACAACTCGCAGCGCCACAGCCTGCTGAAACAAGTCAACAAAGCCAACGTGAAGGCCTTGGCCCCGCAGTGGATTTACCATGTGCCGCGCGCCGAGCACCTGGAGAGCGTGCCGGTTGTGGTGGACGGCGTGATGTACCTCACCCAGCCGAACGAGGTGTACGCGCTCGACGCCCGCACGGGCCGCCTGATCTGGCAGTACCGGCACGAGCCGGCGCTCGGCCAGGGAGCCAACCGCGGCGTGGCCGTTTACGGCAACCGCGTGTATTTCACCACCCCTGACTCCTACCTGGTCGCGCTCGATGCCCGCACCGGCAATTTTTTGTGGCAGACCGAGATGGCGAAGTACAAGGACGGCTTTTGGTCGCCGGCGGCGCCGCTCGTCCTCAACGGCAAGATCATCACCGGCATTGCGCCGGGCGATTACGGCATGAATGGCTTCCTGGACGCCTATGACGCCACCACAGGCGAGCGGCTCTGGCGGTGGAACGCCATCCCCAAGCCCGGTGAGCCCGGCAATGAAACCTGGGCGGGCGATTCCTGGAAGACCGGGGGCGGTGACACCTGGCTCACGGGCAGCTACGATCCCAAGCTGAACATAATCTACTGGGGCATCGGCAACCCCGCGCCCGACTTCAACGGCGACCTGCGCAAAGGCGACAATCTCTACACCGATTCCATGGTCGCGCTCGACGCCGAGACCGGCAAGCTGAAGTGGTATTTTCAGTTCACGCCCCACGACACGGCCGATTGGGACGCAGTCGAGATTCCCTTGCTGATCGACGCACCCTACCAGGGCAAGATGCGCAAGCTGCTGGTGCAGGCCAACCGCAACGGCTTCTATTACGTTCTCGACCGTACCACCGGAAAGTTTCTGAATGGCACGACGTTTGTGAAGTCGGTGAATTGGGCTTCCGG
>DASQHK010000312.1:0-4014 GCA_035632135.1 Bryobacterales bacterium | reverse complement strand
GTCACGATCTCGACCAGGTCGCTTTTTTCCAGTCCCAGGAGCGGCTGCGGCATCGTCTACCATGATACAACACTCTTTGTATCTAATTGAAAATGAAATGTTTAACAGGTACCGAGCCTCGTTGGAACGCCTGTGCTAAGCTGGAAGTGTGCCGCCTCCCCGGCGGCCACGGGTTTTCTCCGAAAAGAATATGCCAACCCTGGTCGAGTCGGAAACTCGCAACATCGAAAAAGCGGAGTTGCCCAACGGCGTCTCCGTGATTTCGGAGGTCATGCCCCACGTGCGTTCGGTCTCGACCGGCGTGTGGATCAAGACCGGTTCGCGCCAGGAGCGGCCCGAACAGAACGGCATCTCCCACTTCATCGAGCACATGGTGTTCAAGGGCACAGCCACACGCTCCGCCGAGGACATCGCCCGCTCCATCGACTCGGTCGGCGGCCACCTCGACGCCTTCACCGCCAAGGAGTTGATCAGCTTCAGCACCAAGGTCCTCGACGAGCATCTGCCACTCGCCTTTGATGTGGTCTCCGACCTGGTGCTGCACCCGATCTTCCAGCCCGAAGACATCCGCAAAGAGCAAGGCGTGGTGCTCGAAGAGCTCAAAATGGACGAGGATAATCCGGATTTCCTCGTGCACGAAATTTTCTGCGGCAATTTTTGGAAAGAGCATTCGCTTGGCAAGCCGATTATCGGCAGCAAGAAGACCATCGCCAGCTTTGAACGCGAGACTCTGTTCGACTATTACAACAGCGTTTACGTGCCCTCGAACATTCTGGTGACCGCGGCCGGGCGCCTCGGCCACGACCGGCTGATGCGGCTGGCGGAGCAGGCGTTCGGCGAGCTGGCCGCGCGCCCCGCGCCCCCCCAAGACCCCGCGCCCTCCACCCACGCCATCATCAGCCTGCGCGACAAGCCGTCGCTCGAGCAGGTGCACCTGTGCCTGGGCGTGCCGAGCTATCCGCTCGCCGACGAGCGCCGCTATGCCAGCTACGTGCTCAACACGCTGCTCGGCGGCGGCATGAGTTCGCGCCTGTTCCAGAACATCCGCGAGAAGCAGGGACTCGTTTATTCCGTCTACTCCGACCTCAACCCCTACCGCGACACCGGCTGCCTTTCGATCTACGCCGGAACCTCCATCGAGAACGCCGAGCGAGTGGTCGAGCTGATCCTGAAGGAGCTTCGCGAGATCAAGGACGGCCAGATCACGCCGGAAGAGCTGCGGCGCGCCAAGGACCACCTCAAGGGCAGCCTCATGCTCAGCCTGGAGTCGACCTCCAGCCGCATGGCCAATCTGGCGCGGCAGGAAATTTACTTCGGCCACTTCTTCTCGCTCGACGAGCTGATCGAGGCAATCGAGCAGGTGACGGTCGCCGAAGTGGAGCAGATCGCCAGCGACAGTTTCAACCAAAAGCAGATCGCCCTGACCGTGCTGGGCAACCTCAACGGCTTCAAGATCGGCAGAGAAAAGCTGGTTTGCTGAGAGTTCTTGGCGCGGCGCAATCGGGCCTGGATCGGTTCGGAGCGCGAATCACCGCCCCGGCACAACCACCGCCGCGTCCGTTTTCAGAAAATCGCGATCGAGCGTGAGCACTGGGCAGTCCTCCTGCCGGGCCAGCGCATAGGCAAAACAGTCACCCAGATTCAGCGGGAAACGCAGCCGTGCGGCGGCCGCGATTTCCGCCTGTTGCGGCGTCGGGGCGACCAGCCGAATGGACGACGACTGAATGGCGCTGCGAATCTCTGCGAACAGTTGCGGCTGCCGGTCCTCAATCAGGATCAAGGCTTCGGCGTAATTCACCGTGCTCATTCGCAAGCGGCGGGCGTTTTCATTGAGCTGGTCCGTCGCCCACGGCCCGAATGGTTCGTTGAAGAAGACCGCCACCAGAATCGAGGTGTCTACGACCACAGCTCGTCCTCGCTGCGGAACCGGGGCTTGCGGCGCAGCGGCGCTTTCAGAGCCAGGCCCAGCCAGCTTCGAAAGTCCTGCTCCCGGCCGCCGGCTTCGCGCGCCGCCGCTTCGCGGAGCGCCTCGCGAATGGCGTCGGACTTCCGCGCAATGCCTCGCTGTTTCATGAGCCGGCGCAGGTCCCGCTCAAACTCCGGCGTGACATTCAGGTTCAACTGCTTCATACATGTCATTATACAGCCTGGGGCTGTATCAGCGGGAGGACTCCATCGTTCCCTGCGGCGCGCCTGGCCTCCCGCTCGCCACTACAACTTGAAAAATTGGGCGTAGAATACGAGATTTACCGCAGAACCCACTGCTCCGCGCGCTCCCATCGATCGGCGGCGCGCGAGCATGGGACACATGAACAGGAGTAATGATGACCTGGAAATTCGAGCAACTCGATCCGCCGCATGGCGCAGTCAGCGAAGGGCCTGCCTGGACCGGCTCCGTCTTGCTCTTCACGCACATCCAGGAAAGCCGGATCATGCGCTACGATCCCGCCACCGGCTTGTGCACTGCCTATCGCGAAAATACCAACTGCGCCAACGGCCTCACGCTGGACGCCCAGGGGCGGCTCTATGGCTGCGAGGGCGGCGCGACCATCGACGCCCGGCGCGTCGTCCGCTACGAAGCCGGCGGCGGCTTCACTGTGCTGGCGGATCGCTTCGAGGGAAAGCGCCTGAACATTCCCAACGACCTGGTGGTCGATCCGCAGGGCCGCGTCTGGTTCACCGATCCGTTTTACGAGGGCGCCGCGGGGCCCTGGAGCTTCGACCGCGCCAACAAGGAACTCGACCACGACTCCGTCTACCGCCTCGACCCCCAGCCGGATGGTACTTACAGTATCCACCGCGTCACTTTCGACACTACACGGCCGAACGGCTTGCTATTCGCGATGGACTACAAGACGCTCTACGTCGCCCAGAGCGGGCGGCGGCCCGATGAAAAAAGGCAGCTCCGCGCCTACCCGGTGACGAGCGATGGCAGCCTCGGGGCGGGCGCCGTCCTGCACGATTTCGGAGAGCACCGGGGCATCGACGGGATGCGTCTGGATGCGGAGAGCTGCATCATCGCCACGGCCGGCTGGGAGCTGGGCGGACCCGGGCCGTCGATCTACGTCTTTTCTCCGTCGGGAGAAGTGCTCGCGCGGCACCCGGTGCCGGCCAAGCGGCCCACCAACTGCTGCTTCGGCGACGCCGACCGCAGCACGCTGTACGTGACGACCACGGAAGGCCATCTGTTCCGGGCACGCACCGAGCGCCGCGGCCGGTCGTAAAGCCGCGCGGAAACTCCTACGGCTTCACGCGGTACTCGGCGCCCTGCCGGTCGGTCACCAGCAGCAGATTTCTCTCCGCGTCCCACTTCACGCTCACCAGGTCGGCAGTGGTCGGGCTTTCGATAGAGGTCCAAGTGCGGCCGTGGTCTGCGGAGCGGAAGATCCGGCCGCCGTCGCAGACGGCCCAGAGGCGGCTATCGTGCTCCAGCAGGCTGCGCGGCCGCGCCCCGCCGGGCAGCACGAGCAAGTCGAGGCGGTTCGTCAGAGCAGCGGACTGCGCTCGAGCGCCGGCGAGGCCGGCAGTGACTTTGGCGGAGGCGGCGTCAGAAGTCTCATCGCGCACGGCGGCGGTTTTCTCTGCTGTCGGGGCAACCCCGCCGATTGCTCCCGGTGCCGGGACGGGAGCAGCGGCCGGCGGCGTGACGGGCGCACCAGCCACAAAACCCCTGGCGTTTTGCTTCTTGCGCAACTCGGCCTCGGTGACGGAAGAAGCCGGCGCCGGACCCGGCGCCCGTTCCGCTGCCGGCAGCGGCGAGGCATCCTTGCGCGCGCGCGCGGCCGCGCGGCGCGGGAGATCGGCGCTCGGCGCTTCCTCTCGCGCTGGCGGCTGGGCCGCGGGCGCAACCGCCGGTGCGGCCGGCGGTGAGGGGGCCGCAGCAGTCTGCGCCGCGGGGAGCGCTGCGGTTCGCCGCTCCAGAACCTGCTCGCGCTGGTAGTAGACGACCGATCCGACGATCGCCACGCCGGCCAGCGCGGGCACGGCCCAGCGCCAGTTCAGCATCCACCAGGG
>DASQHK010000311.1:0-11276 GCA_035632135.1 Bryobacterales bacterium | reverse complement strand
GCGACCCCGGCGCCAGCCGGCTGCCAAAGCTTGCCGCGTTGCGCAAGCCATCGGCGGTGGCGGTCACGGCCTGCGGCGTCACCGAGAACGCCGCCGGATCGGGATTGACGCGGAACGCGCCCGCGTCCAGCGGGCCGATGGTCGCGGGTCCCCGCACCGTTACGCCCGCCGCCGCGGCGCTCAACTGGTATGCGGTCGCCGTTCCGTCGCGATACGCGAGATCGGCTGTGTCGCCGTTGTCCATCACGAGGCGGTCGAACGCGGCCAGCGCCGGAATGCGGACCTGGTAGCCGCCGCCCCCGTTCGCTGCGATGTGCAGTTGCGCGCTGCCCGGCGCGTAGCTCAGAAAGCCGCGGCTCGATCGCGCTTGCAGGCTCAGCCGCAGGCCGTGCAGGATGGTCGCCGTCCACGTCCGGCCAAGCGCTGCGAAGCCGTTGAGGTAGTCGCTGAGGCTGGTGCGGTTCCAGTCGGGGCTGGGGTCGTAAATCAGGATCGAGCCGTCCGCGCCGACGCCGGTTGCCACCACGTAATGCCCGCCGCGATCAACCCCATCGGCGTGCAGCATCAGCCCCACGAGCACCGGCCGGCCCACGTTGACCGAATCGCGGATGGCGGTGAGGTCAACGGTCGGGACCAGCTCAAAGTCGGCCGCTGCGGCCACAAAGTCCAGCGCGCGCGCAGGATTCACGACCAGCTCCGTGTTGCCGCCGAGCGTGAAGCTCAGGTAACCATCCGCGAGCAGGAACTGGTTGAGCGTGGAGGGATCGGCCGGGCCATTCGCGGAAGACAGCTCTCCTAGATCTTGATAATATCTAAACAGCGCCGCCAGCGCCGTCAGCAGCGCGCCCTTCTCGTGGATGGTCGCCGCGCCGCCGCCCACATTGATGTTGTCGATCGCCTGCCGGAACGTGGGGAACGTGCTGAGGTTGCCGTCCTGGGCGTGGGCGGCGAACGTCACCACCTGCCCGCCCGCCTCGGCCGTCGCCAGCGCCAGGCCATCGGCCGGCGGCAGCCGCAGCATCGCCTGGGCGTAGCCGTTCGCGTCGGTAACGGCTTGGGGGGGGCTCACCGACGCGCCGGCAATCGAACTGAAGGTCACGCTCGCGCCGGCGATCGGGTTGCCGCCGTCGTCCGTCAGCCGGACGACCAAGGGCTGCGCCGCCTGGCTTGCCGGCAGCGCGCTCTGGTTGTCGCCGCTCACCTTGGCCAACTGGTAGCGCCCCTGCGCGGCAGTGCGCACGCTGTAAGCGCCGTCGGCGCGGTCGCTGCCCGCCGTGTCGCGCACTGTGACGCGATAAAGGCCCGGCGCCACGCCCGGCCGAAGCTGCACGTCCCACCCGAACGACCCGCCCGGCGGGGTCACTTGAAAATCAGGCTGGGCTGTAATGGAGACCGCCAGCGGGTGGCCGGGCGCGAACCCGCTGATCGAGATGTGGACGCGGCCGCCGATGGCCGCCTGGCCCGGGAAAACGCTCACCGCGGGCGCGCGCGAGGCGGGGTGCTCCACCGCGGCGCTGTCGCCGGGGGCGAAATCGACAAAGCCACCCTCGAAGTTCTGCGCGGTGCGACCGCTCCCGGCCGGGAAGGCACCAGAAATAGGCATTCCCAGGATTCCGGCCGGGCCGTTGAGCTGGCTGTAGCGGGCCAGGATCAGGCCGGAAACAAAGTAAGCCTGCCCGGTCCGCGGCCCGGCGGTGAAGCCGTAAATCACTCCGCCCGCGAACGTCTGCGCCACGCCCGCCGATCCAAAGGCGCTGAAGCCAATCGGGACCGCGTCCGCCGCCGGCAGCCCCGCCGCTCCGGTTTCGTATCCCAGCGCGGCCCATTTCGGCGTGATCGGCGCGGCCGCCAGCACGGGCGGCGAGCCGGCCAGCGCGTAGTTGTTCTCGAAGAGCTGCCGCCCGGCGGCGTTCGCGTCCGAGGTGGCAAAGCCGAGGACGCCGGCCACGCCGCCCAACTGCTCGTAGCGCGCCAGGCGGTCGCCGGTGACCACGAACGCCTGCACGGAGTTGTCCGCCTTCACCACCAGAAACCGGCCGAGCGAGGCGGGACTCAGCGCCGTGAACTGCTGCACGTAGCCGGCGCCCGCCCTTCGTACAGCATTATCAGTAGGCAACCGGGGCGAGATGCCGTTGCGGGCGAGCGCCTCCTGCATGGCCTGGCGCACCGCGCTGTTGGGCGCGCCGTCGCCCACCAGGCAGCAGGTCGAGCTGACCGTGATGTGCAGCGGCTGGCTGGCGACGCCGCCCACGTAAGCGATCACGTCGGCAAAGCCCGGCCCCACCGCGCGCAGCGTGGCCGTCGCGCCGCTGGCCGTGATCTGGATCACGGCGCTGCTGCTGGTGGTCCAGTTCACTGTGCGGTCGGTTACCGGGTGCTTCGTGGCGTCGAGGACCGTGACCGTCCTCTGCACCACGTTGCCGACCTGGAGCGCGAGCGGCGTGGTGTCCAGCGTCACGGCCGCCACCGGCGCGTGCGCCACTGCCGGCTGGCCGGGCGCATAATCCACGTAGCCGCCCTCGAAGTTTTGCCGCTGGTTGCCCGAGTAAAGGAACTGATTGCCGGTTGGGTAACCGAGGTAGGAGCTGGTCGTGCTGCCGGTTTGCGAATAAAGCTGGAAGATCGCTCCGGACACGGTGAACAGGCTGCCGTTCAGCAAGCCGGAGGTAATCTGCACGATTACGCCGCCCTGGAAATCCTGCTCCGTGCCGGTGGTCCCGAACTTGGAAGTCGTGCTGAGCTGTTCGCTGACGGGCGGCCCCGCAGACGGCGCGGCCTGCCACGGCGCCGCAAACGGAGGCTCCACGAAAAACGCCTGTCCGGCTCGCGCGCCGCTTTGATAGGCAAACAGAATGTAGCCGCTTTCAAAATTCTGCCGGCTGTAAATCGAGCCATCGACCGGCGACACCAGTCCGTTCATGAAGTCGGTAATCGGGTATCCAACTTTTCCGGTGAAGCTGCCGATCGAAGTGTGCAGCGCCAGAATCTGGCAGCACATCTGATACACCGCTCCAGGGACGCTGTTGGGCGCGGCCAGCACGAAGCTGAAGCCCTCCGAAGGGTTGCTGTCGTCGAAGTCCTGCACGTAGCCGCTGCCGACGGCATGCACTTTGTCGATGGGCGGCACGATGACCGACGTTGCGAAGCTGCCGCGGTCAAACGCCTGGACAAAGCCGAGCTCCAGCGCCGAGGTGGGCGCTCCGTCGCCTACGCCGAGCGCCGGCGGCAGCGTCTGCGCGGGCAAGACGCCCATCGCTGCGGCCAACAGGAGGGCCCCCGCGCCCGGCAAACGACACCACGCCATATAAGATCCGTTAACCCCGAAACAGCAGAAAGGTTTTGTACAACCGCGCCCCTTCGGCCCGCAGCCTCGGCCCGCCACGCCGCACGCAGGCGCCGGCCGGGCGCGCCACACGCAGTTCGCAGTGCCGGTGGCTGACTCAGCCCAGCCGCCTCGGCGCGCCCTATCACCGGGGCGGCGCCCGGGGGCAACGCCGGCCAGCGCGTCGTCCACGCTGCGGCCTCGAGCGGCAACGCCGCGCCGCACGCAGGCGCCGGCCGGGCGCGCCACACGCAGTTCGCAGTGCCGGTGGCTGCTCAGCCCAGCCGCCTCGCCGCACCGCCGGGGGCAGCATCGAGCGGCAACGCCGGGCCGCCCGTCGTCCACGCTGCGGCCTCGAGCGGCAACGCCGCGCCGCACGCGGGCGCCGGGCGGGCGCGCCACACGCAGTTCGCAGTGCCGGTGGCTGACTCAGCCCAGCCGCCTCGCCGCGCCCTATCACCGGGGCAGCGTTCGGGGGCAACGCCGCGCGTCGTCCACGCTGCGGCCTCGAGCGGCAACGCCGCGCCGCGCTCGGAGCGCGCGCCGGCCGGCGCTACACGGGCACCGCGCTCACGCCGGTCGAGAAGTCGCGGTACTCGGCCAATACCTCCGGGGCCGGACCATCACGCCGCACGCGTCCCAGCTCCAGCCACACCGCGCGCTGGCAAAGCTGTTCCACGGCAGTGGCGGAATGAGAGACGAACAGCAGAGTCTTACCCTGCTGCTGGAATTCGTGGATACGGTCCATGCACCGTTTTTGAAACTCCTGATCGCCTACGGCCAGCACCTCGTCCAGCACCAGAATGTCCGGATCGAGGTGGATGGCCACCGAGAAGCCCAGCCGGGCCATCATGCCGCTCGAATAAGTGCGCAGCGGCTCGTCGATGAAATCGGGAATGCCGGCGAAGTCGATGATGGAGTCCAGGCGCGACTGCACCAGAGCGCGCGTGTAGCCGAGCAGGGCGGCGTTGAGATGAATGTTTTCGCGGCCGGTGAGGTCGGGATGGAACCCGGAGCCGAGCTCGAGCAGCGCCGACACGCGGCCCCGCTGGATGACGACGCCTTCGCTGGGCGTCGAGACTCCCACGGCGATGCTGAGCAGCGTGCTCTTGCCCGCTCCATTGGCGCCGATGATGCCCACCGTTTCGCCGGCTTCCACGCGCAGGCTCACGTTGCGCAAAGCCCAAAACGACGTCCGGTCGCGGCGGATCTGGCTCGCCACCCGCTCGGCCAGCAGTTGCCGCTTGTGGTGCAGAAAGAAGCGCTTGCCGACGTTTTGCAGCTCGATGACGGTCATGTGCGCGGCGCCGCCCTCACAAATAATCCGCGAACCGCTTCTTCATGCGGGCGAAAACCAGGAAACCCGCGATGAGCGAGCCGAACGACACCATGGTCAGCTTGATCAGCAGCGAGTTCGGCGGGGCGGTCTGCTCCAGAAACACCTTCCGGCAAGCGTGCACCACGGCGGCCACCGGGTTCAGCTCGTAAAACACGACGTAGCCGGGCGGCACGGCGTAAATCGAGTAGAAGATCGGCACCATCCAGAACAGCACCAGGTTGGCCGATTCCACCACGTAACGAATGTCTCGATAATACACATCCAGCGCTGAAAACATCAGCGCCATGCCGCAGGCAAACAAGACCTCCAGCCCGAAGATCACCGGCAGCCAGAGCCAGTGGCGGTTGAAGCCCTCCCCAAAAAGCACGATGAGCAGCATCAGCAGCGCGAGCTGGATCAGGAAATGAATCACGTTGCCCAGCACCACCGAGATGGGAATCACCTCGCGGTGGAAGCGCACCTTCTTCACCAGCGCCGCGTTGTCTACGATGGAGTTGGTGCCGGTGGCCCAGGCGAGGGTGAAAAAGTTGAACGGCACCAGGCCGATCAGCACAAACAGCGGATATTTCGGGATGTTCGAGGGGAAGACCTTGGTGAAGACATAGGTCAGCACGAGCACCATGATCAGCGGGTTCAGCAGGGACCAGAAGATGCCCAGCGACATGTTCCGGTAGCGGATTTTGAAATCCTTGCCGATCAGGTTGTAAAGGATATACAGGTGATCGTGCGACGCAGTTTCCATTCTGAATGCGAGTTCACATTTTACCACCCTTGTCTCCGTAAGGCAGCAGAACCAACGCCGGCCCAGCTTGCGGCCTGACCGCCCGGAAATGGCGCTGGTCGACCGTCAGAATGCGGCGCACGCCGAGCCGCTCGGCGGCCGCGATGACGGCCGCATCCGCCAGGCCGAGATCCAGATTGCGGTGCTTGGCGATGAGTTCCCGGCAGCGCGCCAGGTCCGGGCTGGTGAGAGACTCGAGCGTGTACGCCCCGCCGCTGAGCGCTTCCAGGAAGTCCAGCTCCGCGTCGACGCCCAGAAACTCCCGCAGCAGATAGTCCAGCTCGGCCAAAATGGCCGCCGGAATGATGATCGGCCCGGGGTTATTCTCGACCGCTCTTTTTACGGCAGAATGGTGCGCGTCGTCGGCGTCGTAGAGGGCGTAGATGGCGCCGGAGTCGCCGATCACGGCCATCGGCGGTCCCTGGCGGCGCGGCGCAGCAACTCCTCGGCGCGCTCCGAGACATCCGACCGCCCGCTGTGATACCGCCCGATCCCTTTCGGCTTGAGCCGGCCCGACCGGCGCACGTAAGTCGCAAGAGCCTCCCGGATCAGCTCCGCCTGCGAGCACCCTTGCCGTTCGGCAAGCTGCCGGAGGCTGAGCGCCACTTCAGGGTCCAGATAGACGGTTGTCTTGGTCATCGCAGCTATATGGTACCATATATGGCATCACTCCCTCAAATCCACCACCGTCGCCCCCCAGCCGCCGGCCTCCGCCGGGGCGTCGTGGAACGAAGTGACGAAGGGCGTGCGTGCCAGCACCGCTCTCACGATCTCGCGCTGCACGCCGATCCCCCGGCCGTGGATGATTCGCAGCGCCCGAAAGCCGAGGCGGTGCGCTTCCTCGATATACGCTTCGACCACCGGGCCCACCTCCTTGGGCGGCACGCTGTGCAGGTCAAAGACGTCGGTGATGGGGATGCGGACCGGTCCGCCATCCGGATTGTCAGGCTCCGACATAGCGGGCGTAGAGGCTGCGGGCCACGCCGATGTCGGTGGTGCCCTTGATGATGGCGCGGCCGTCGGGAAACACGGTCATTTCGTAGGGCGAGCAGAGGAACCGCAGGGCATACTCGTTCGAGCGCACAGGGCCGAGCGGGCGCAGCGATTCGCCCAGGGCGCGCAAGTCGATGGAGCTGCTCCGCGCGTGGATCTGCACCGAGTTGCGGCCGCACAGGCTGATGGGAGGCCGCTCGGCGCCCTCCAGATGCACGAACCGGCGCTGGGCGCAGGCGGGGCAGTCCGGGCTCCGCTCCCGCGTCGAGATGCTGCGCCAGGTGTTTTTCCATACATCGATGCTGAGCAGGCGCGGCTCTACGTCTTCGCTCCGGCCGCACAAGATCTTGATCGCGTCGGCGACTTGCAGCGAGGCGATCAACGCGGTGATGGCGTTCAGCACGCCGGCGGTGTCGCAGGTGGGCTGCAGGCCCGAAGGCGGCTCTGGAAACAAGCAGCTCAGGCACGCCGCAACTCCCGGCAGAATCGGCATGGTGAAGCCGGCGCTTCCCACCGCCGCGCCGTAGATCCAGGAAACGCCGTGTTTCAGCGCCACGTCGTTTATGAGGTAGCGCGTGTCGAAGTTGTCCGTGCCGTCGAGGATGACGTCGGCGGGCAGGAGCAGCTCTTCCGCATTCGGCGGCGTCAGGTCGGCCACCACCGGGCGCGCGACGATAGACGAGTTGATGGCGGCCAGCTTGCGGGCGGCGGCAACGGCTTTGGGCAGCGCTTCGGCGGCGTCGGCTTCGTCGAAGAGCCACTGGCGCTGCAGGTTGCTGGGCTCCACGTAGTCGCGGTCAATGATGACGATTTCCCCCACCCCGGCCCGCGCCAGCGCGTTCGCGTGCACGCTGCCGAGCGCCCCGCAGCCGACAATCACCGCTCGCGAGCGCAGCAGCTTTTCCTGTCCTTGCTCGCCGAGAGGCGGGAACAGGATCTGGCGCGAGTATTTCTCCCGATCGGCTGGGTACATGGCGGCCTTGCAGGGACGGCGGGCTGCGCGGCGAACGCGCGAGCGCCCGCTGGGCCGGCGCTACAACCCAGTATAATTGAAACTGCTCCGTGACCCGCACCGTCCTTATGGCGGCCCTGTCGCTGGCCCTTCCGCTGGCATCACCCGGCAACGCCGCCGACAACCTGCAGGGCCTGCCCGTCACGCAGATCGTTTTCTCGCCGCCGGCGCAGCCGATTCCGGCAGCCCGGCTGCAGCAGTTGATCGCCGTTCGCGAGGGCGCTCCACTCGATGCGGAGAGCGTGCGCCGCAGCATTCAGCAGATGTTCAGCACTGGGCGCTACAGCGACATTCAGGTGGATGCGTCGCGCGCGGGCGACGGGGTGCGGGTGACCTTCATTACCGCCGAGAGCTGGTTCATCGGTCCGGTGCGAGTGGTCAACGTGAAAGCGCCGCCGACGGCGGGGCAACTCGTGGCGGCCACGAACCTGATCCTGGGCGAACCGTACTCGGAAGAGAAACTGAAAGCGGCGACTGAGACGCTGCACCGGGTGCTCGTGGAGAACGGCTTCTACCATGCCTCCATCGACGCCGAGACCAACGCCCACTCCGACACGCAGCAGATCGACATTGCATTCCAGGTGGAGCCCGGCCCGCGCGCCCGCTTTGGCGAAATCCGCCTGACCGGCAAGCCCGACATCACGCCGGACCAGGTCCGCCGCATCTGCAAGTGGTCCACCGAACGCCACGTGACACAGCCTGCGGTGCAGCGCGGCCTCGACCGCCTGGGCCGGTTTTACCAGAGCGCCGATCACCTGGGGGCCACCGTTCGCCTCGCGGAGCGGAAGCTCACGTCTGCCGCAGACCGCGTGGACTTCGTTCTGGAGATCATCCCCGGGCCGCGCGTGGAGGTGGACATCTCCGGCGCCAAGCTGTCGCAGAAAGAGCTGCGGCGCTACGTTCCCATTTACCAGGAAGGCGCCGTCGACCGCGACCTGCTGGCCGAAGGCGCGCGCAACCTGCGGGACTTTTTCCAAACCCGAGGCTACTTCGAAGCCAAGGTCGACTACGACCAGCAGCCCGAGCAAAACGGCGTGATTGTGGTGGAGTTCCAGGCGGCGCTGGGCCCGCTGCACCGCTTTGTCAAGCTCGGTATCACCGGCAACCATTATTTCGACCTGGCCACGATCCGGGAGCGCATGTTTCTGCAGCCCCAGAGCGTCCAGCTCCGGCGCGGCCGCTTCAGCCAGGCTTTGCTGCGCAGCGACGCGGCGGCCATTGAAGAGCTTTACCGCTCGAACGGTTTTCTCGCCGCAAAGATCGATTCGCAGGTGCTGGACGATTACCAGGGCAAGAAGGGCGACGTGGCCGCGCTGCTGAAAATCGACGAAGGGCCCCAGACGCTGGTTTCGCGGCTCACGATTACCGGCAACCGCGCCGTCTCCACGGCGGTGCTGCTGGCGCGCGCCACGTCTCTCGACGGCCAGCCCTTCAGCGACGCCAGCGTGGCCAGCGACCGTGAGCAGATCCTCGCCTATTACTTCGACGAAGGGTTCAAGGACGCGAGCCTGGAGTGGCGCTCGGCGCCCGGCCCGCAGCCAAACCGCGTCGATCTGGAGTACACGATTCACGAAGGCGAGCGGCAGTTCGTCAACCGGGTGATCGTGGAAGGCAACCGTGCCACGCGCAATGCGATTATCGATCAGCAGATCGACGTTTACCCCGGCGAGCCGCTGTCGCAAGGCGCCATCATCGACAGCCAGCACCGGCTCTACGATCTGGGCGTCTTCTCGGTGGTGGAGACGGGAGTGCAGAACCCGGACGGCGAGGAGCAGTCGCGCAACGTGCTGTTCGACCTGGAGGAAGCGCGGCGCTGGACGCTGGGCGTGGGGGGCGGCGCCGAAATCGGCCGCATTGGCGGCAACTTCAACAGCCTGGAGGCCCCCGCCGGCGCCACCGGATTCAGCCCCCGCGTTTCGCTCGAGGTGAACCGCCTGAACATGTTCGGCGAAGCCAATACGCTCAGCTTGCAGTCCCGCTTCTCCAATTTTGAGAAGCGCGGCGTGGTCAGTTACGTGGCCCCCAACTGGCACGGCAAGGAGCGCCTCACCCTCACCGATAGTCTGCTTGTCGACAACTCGCGCAATGTGCGCACGTTCTCGGCGACGCGTCTGGAAGGAGCCGTGCAGTTGCAGCACAAAATCAGCAAGGCGTCGTCTCTGTTCTATCGCTTCACCTACCGCCGCGTCACGGTCGGTTCGCTGAACATCAATCCTCTCATTGTCCCGCTGCTGTCGCAGCCGGACCGCGTGGGGCTTCTCTCGGCCAGCTTCTATCAAGACCGCCGCGACGATCCGGTGGACGCCCGCCGGGGACTTTATAACTCGGTGGACTTGGGAACAGCCAGCTACTACACCGGCTCGGTGACCACTTTTGCGCGGCTGCTGCTGCAGGATTCCACGTACCACCCGATCGGCCGCAAGCTGGTGCTGGCGCGCACGACGCAATTCGGCGCGCTGGTACCGTACGGCCGCCCGCGCCAGGTCGAAACCACGCAGCCGGACGGGACCACGGTGGTCAGCTTCACCCACGAGATCCCGCTGCCCGAGCGTTTCTTCTCCGGCGGCAGCAACTCCAATCGCGCCTTCCCCATCAACCAAGCGGGGCCGCGCGACCCGGTCACCGGATTTCCCGTGGGCGGCAACGCGCTGTTTCTCAACAGCGTGGAGTTGCGTTTCCCGCTGAAAGGGGCGAACATCGGCGGTGTGCTGTTCCACGACATGGGCAACGTGTTCTCCCGCGTGCAGAACATGCGATTCAGCTTTGACCAGCGGAACAACCAGGACTTTGACTACATGGTGCACGCGGTGGGGTTCGGAGTGCGATACCGCACGCCCATCGGTCCGGTGCGCTTCGACCTGGCCTACGATTTCAACCCGCCACGCTTCCAAGGCTTCAACGGCACCATTCAGGACTTGATCAACATCGGATCGGGGATGATCCCGCAGAACCGGATCACGGTGCAGCGGATCTCCACGTTCCAGTTTCACTTTTCGCTGGGGCAGGCATTTTAGGAGCCGACGGTGCGGAAGAATTGGCTTGCGGTTTTCGTTTTGCTGGGGCTGGCGGGGGCGCTTGGCCTGCGCGCGGAGATCATCGATCGGATCGTGGCGGTGGTGGGCGCCCAGGCGATCACTGGGAGCGAAGTCGAGCGCGAGGCGAGGCTCGAAGCCTTTTTCAACGGCCAGCCGCCGCCGGCCGGCCTTTCCGGCCGCAGTCCGGAATATCGCGCGCTGCTGGAGCGCGTGATTGAGCAGCGGCTCATACAACGCGAAATGGAGCAGACCAAGTTCCCGCCGGCGGATGACGAGCAAGTGAAGAAAAGGCTGCAACAACTCCGGCCGGCCGCCGCCGATCCGGCCAAGTACAGCCTGCGGGAGCAGGACTTGATCGAATACGCCGGGCGCATCGAGAACACCGGCCGCTTTCTGGCGCTGCGATTCCCGGGAACGAAGCAGACGGCTGACTCCGAGCTGGAGGCGTGGCTCAAGGATCTCCGCGGCAGCGTAGGGGTGCGTATCCTGGAAGAGGAGAAGCCTTGAGACGGCCGTTCAAAATCAGTCTGGCCGTGCTGGCGTTGCTGCTGCTCACCGCGGGGGCCGGCCTGCTTGTCTTGCGCACAGCCTGGTTTCGAGAGAAGCTGCGCCAGCGAGTGATCGCGGAGCTGGAGAACGCGACCGGCGGCCGGGTGGAGATTACGCGCGTCCGCTTCAACGTCCCGCACTGGCGCGGGCGGCTGGAGGGACTCACCATCTACGGCAGCGAAGAGCCCGGCCAGCCTCCCCTGCTGCATGCGGCGGCCCTCGAAGTGGACCTGAAAGTGGTCTCC
>DASQHK010000310.1:0-4168 GCA_035632135.1 Bryobacterales bacterium | reverse complement strand
GTGGTCTTCATCAATTTCAGCGTGGCGTATCTCGATCCCAAGGCGTACAAAGTCTTTGACGGTTACAAGGACCGGCGCGACCACGACATCGCCGGCCTGATGATTTTGCAGGCCGGCAACCCGCGGCGCTTCGAGCTGAAGCGCGCCATCCAGCAGCGCTATCGCCGCATGCTGCCGCCGGTGACCATCCAGGCCGCGCTCCGCCACATCGACTATGTGGCAAAATTGATAGGCCCCGACCACGTGGGCATTGGGTCCGACTTTGACGGCGTCTCCGGCATGACGCCGCAAGGCCTGGAGGACGTTTCGAAGTTTCCCGCGCTGGTGCGCGGCCTGCTCGAGATGGGTTACGCGGACGGTGACGTCCGCAAGATTATGGGCGAAAACCTGCTGCGCGTGATGCGGCGCAACGAGGAGGTGGCGAAGCAACTGGCATGATTTCCCGACGCGCGTTTCTCCGAAAGACCGCCGCAGGCGCTCTGGGGCCCGCTGCCGCGGGCGTCCTGGCCTCGACGGCCGGCGTTCTGCAGGCAGCGGACGCGCCGCGCAAGAAGATCGGCGCAATCTCCACGGCCTACCACATGCGCTCCCACAGCGACGACATCATCACCCGGGTCCTGGAGGGCTATTGGATTAATGATACTTACCACCCCAGCCCCGCCGATGTGGTTTCGCTCTACACCGACCAGGTGCCTTTGAACGATATCAGCCGACGGCTCTCGGCCGCTTACAATGTCAAGATCTACCCCACCATCGCGGATGCGCTGACGCTCGGCACCGGCAGGCTGGCCGTCGACGCCGTGCTGCAGGTCGCCGAGCACGGTAACTACCCCGACAACGAAAAGATGCAGAAGCTTTACCCGCGCTACGAGTTCTTCGAGCAAGTGGTGCAGGTCTTCGAAAAATCCGGCCGCGCCGTTCCTGTCTACACCGACAAGCACCTCTCCTACGACTGGAACAAGGCCAAGTGGATGTATGACCAGTCCGTGCGGCTGAAATTTCCGCTCATGGCCGGCTCTTCCTGCTCGGTGACCTTTCGCCGGCCGGAGCTGGATTTTCCGCTCGACTCGCCGTTTGAGGAAGCGCTCGCGGTGGGCAGCGGCTGGGTGGAAGACGGCGGCATTTTTCACAACCTCGAGGTGCTGCAGTGCTTCGTCGAGCGGCGCAAAGGCGGCGAAACCGGCGTGCGCGCCGTGCATCATCTCGAAGGCGACGCGGTGTGGAAGGCGGCTGCACAGGGCCTGTGGCCCCGGCACTTGGTGGACGCAGCGCTCTCGCGCGGCTTAAAAGTGGGCCAGGGCCGGCCGGAAGACGTGCGCAACGCCGTGCTGTGCCTGATTGAATACCGCGACGGCTTCAAGGGCGGCGCGCTGATGCTGCCCGGCCTGGTCAGCGAGTACCTGTTTGCCGCGCAGGTCGGCGGCAAGACGTATTCCACGCTGTGCTACATTCCCGTCGAGAACTCCAACAACTTCAGCCCGCTCACCGACGCCATTGCCCACATGTTTTTGACGGGCAAGCGCCTCTATCCGGTGGAGCGGACGCTGCTCACCACCGGCGCGCTGTCGTTCTTGATGGAGTCGCGTTACGAAGGCCACAAGCGCCTGGAGACGCCGCAATTGAAAGTCGCCTACCGCGCGCCGGCCCATTCTTATTACGCTCACGGAAAGGGATCCTAGTGGCGGAGTTCCATTCGCTCAACGACGTGCTCTCATCCGGCGCCGAAGTGGAAAAGGTGCTGTCGGACTTTGCCTTCACGGAAGGCCCGGTTTTCAGCCGCATCGGCTTCTTACTGTTCAGCGACATCCCGCGCAACCGCATCATGAAGTACACGCCGGGCAAGCCGGTCGAGGTGTTTCGCGAGAATTCCAACGGCGCAAACGGCAATACGTTTGACCATCAGGGGCGGCTGCTGACCGCCGAGGGTGGCATAGCCCCCGGGCCGGGCCGGGTGACGCGCACGGAGAAAAACGGCTCGATCACCGTGCTCGCCGACAAGTTCGAGGGCAAGCCGCTGAACGCGCCCAACGACCTCGTGTATTGCGTCGACGGCAACATCTACTTCACCGATCTGCGCCGGCGCAACGAGCCCGCCGATTCGGGCAAAGTCGGCTTTTCGGCCGTCTATCAGATCACGCGGCGCGGCGAGCTGCGCGTGGCCACGCGCGAGCCGATCCGGCCAAACGGCGTGGCCCTTGCCGCCAACCAGCAGACGCTCTTCGTAGCCGACACCGAAGGGCAAAACGTCCGCGCTTATGACCTCGCGCCCGACGGCTCGCTGATCCGCGGCCGCATCGTCGCTGATCTCAAGGCCCCGCAGCCCGGCGGCCCCGACGGCCTGAAAACGGACGAGGAAGGCAACATCTACGTTGCCAGCCACGGCGGCGTCTGGGCGTTCAACGCCGCCGGCGCGCGTCTGGGTATTATTCAGACTCCGGAGCAGCCGGCAAACCTGGCTTGGGGCGATAATTACCGCACGCTCTACATCACCGCGCGCACGTCACTCTATAAAGTGCGGCTCAAGGTCAGCGGCACGAGAACGTTTTGACGCGTCTGTGACTACACTTTGACGGCGTATTCCCGCAGAAACGCCGGCGACAAGTCCACGCCAAGGCCGGGCGCATTCGGCACCTTCCATTCGCCGAGAGTCGGCTTCCAGCCCCCCGCGAAGATGTCGTTATATTGGGCGGTCTCCTTGCTGCCCTCTTCCATGATCAGAAAATTGGGGATCGAAGCCGCCACGTGCATGTTCGCCGCCGTGCAAATCGGGCCATTGGGATTATGCGGCGCAATCACCACATAATTTGCGTCGGCCATCGCCGCGATCTTTTTCATGGCTGTAATCCCGCCCGTGCGCGACACGTCCGGCTGCAAAATCCGCGCCGCGCCTTTCGCCAGCGCCTCCCGGAAATTCCAGTGCGACTGCAGGCCTTCTCCGGTGGCGATCGGGATATTGGTCGAGCGCTGCAACGCGGCCATCGCGTCCACGTCCTCCGGCGGCACCGGCTCTTCCAGGAAGAAAGGGTCGAAGGGCTCGAGCATCTTGACGATTCGTCCCGCGGAGGCAATGTTCCACTTGCCGTGGGCCTCCACGCAAATATCGAAATCCGGCCCGCCCTCGCGAATTCCCCGGATCATCTCCCGCACTTCATTGAGTATCGTCGTCGAAAGCTGGCGGTCATATCCCGGATACGGACCAAACGGATCATACTTCCCCGCAGTAGCTCCCTGCGCAATCAATTCCTTGGTTCGGCGGGCGTAAGCTTCCGCGGTGCGGGGAATGTTGCCCCATCGGTAACTCGTATAAATACGCAGCGGATCATGCACTTTCCCGCCGAGCAGCTTATGCACCGGAACATTTAATTTCTTGCCGACTATGTCCCAGCAGGCAATATCGATAGCGCTGATCGCCGCGAATAACGTTCCGCCCAGGGTATTTTCCTCGACGATATACATATGACGCCAGTTTGCTTCGGTATCCCAGGCGCTCCGCCCCAGAATGAGCTTCCCGCATTCCCGGATTTGGGCCACCACTGCCGGCACGGTGGGCGGAGTGGTCCCTTCGCCCCAGCCATGGATACCCTCGGCCGTTTCCACCCGTGCGCAAACCACATCGGAGCGGCGGCCGATGCGAACCACAAAGGGCTCCACGCGCGTGATTTTTAGTGTGTCCGTGCGGCTCTGGCTGAGGGCTAAAGGAAGCGCAGAAAGAGATACTCCAGAAGTCAGGAGGCGGCGGCGAGAGATCGCGCCCCTATTGAAACATGCGGGAACAGGGACGCCATCCGAGCCGCGCCTGTCCCCGCGATGCATCGGCTTAGGTCTTACCCTTTTGTTTGCGCCGCGCAGCCCAATAGGCTTTCATACGTTCTGACTGCGCTTTGCGGGCGGCCGCCGACATACCCCGCCTTCTGCGCTTCTTCGCCGAGGTGCCCGGCGGTCTCCCCGGACGTCTTCCCGGCGGCCGTCCGGGTCGCCTGGGCTCCGACTGCAAAGCCTCAATTGCCCGGCTCAGCTTGTCTCTCTCTGCAATGAGCAACTGCAAAACGTTCTGAGTCATAGTAGTCATATCGTAACACGTACTTCCCTTGGCGCAATCGCAATGCGAAACAAATATTCAGAAACTCCGGCGGCCGGAGTGACCCCGCCACAAACCTTCCCTTGCTTC
>DASQHK010000309.1:0-11642 GCA_035632135.1 Bryobacterales bacterium | reverse complement strand
CGGCAGCAAAGGGCCGAGCACTTCGTCGACTGGATGCTCAGCCAGCCAGCGGCGCAGCGCCTCGACCGGCTGGTCCAGAACCTGAAGCCGCAACTGGCCGAACAATTCGAGGATCAATACATCAACAATCCACCGGGCGATTACGAGATCACCGCGCGCTACACGCCGTCCACGCCGGAAAACTGGAAAGGCGTCCTGGTCTCGGCGCCGTTTCGCATTCGCGTCATCGACGCCGGCGATTTCTTTGACGTGATGAAAGCGAAGGTCGCCGCCGGCGCCGGCAACCGTCCCCAGCCGTGACCGCGAAGAGAGATGCTATGGTCTGGGAAAGCTCAGGAGAGTTTCTGCCGCGCGAGCTTGACCATCTCCACCAGAACGGCGCGGGCCTCTCGCGGGCTGCGGGCTTCGCGCGTGAAAGCAACGCGGGCGCCGCGGGCACGATCACCCGTCTTGAGCCGAAGATGGAAGCCCAGGCGATCGACCGCTGTCACCTGCGCCTCGCTGGCCTCGACGCCGGCGAAGACGCGTGACAGTAGCAGCAGCGAATCGGCGTGGTCGGCATTCATGTGCCGGATGATTTCCGGAGCCGCGCCGGCTAGCGGATCGACCTCCGCCGCCAGGTAGTGCTCGGCCGCCACCCACCCCATCACGCCGAAGCCGCCCACGAAGTAAACGTCCACCACGTCCATCCGGTAGAACGCGAAATCGTCGAAGTCGACCCAGTAGCGCGCGTTCTCATGCCGCGCCAGATAGAGTTGCCGCACCGAGAGCCGCCCGGGCTCGGAAACTTCGGCCGCCTTGCCCAGCAGCGTCACGCGCCCGGCGCCGAGCACATCGCCTCCGGTATCCTGCGTCACCAGCAAGCTCGCGCGAGGATCGCCGAGCAGGTTCTGCGTGTGCATGGCCATCGTGCTGATGAGAACGATCGGCCGCCCCTGCGGGTCGAGGGCGTACGGCATCACCGACCCGAACGGCCAGCCCGGCTGCTTGCGGGAAAGCGTGGACAGGCTGCCGACGCGGCCAAGATGCACCAGCGTGCGCGCGCGCTCGGCGTAAGTAGGCTCGGGAACCGGCGGCCCTTCGCTCGCCTCCCCGCCCGAAGCGTGCCGGCCCTGCGATTCATTCGCCACGACAGGATCATTGTATCGTTTGCGCGGTGCTATGCTCTTTCCATGAAGCGGCGGAGCTTTCTGCGGTTGCCGTTCCTGGCCGTAGCGGGGCCGGCGGGCGCGGCGGCGCCGCCGCCGGTAACACCGGGCTTCAAGCTCTCCGTGCGCGTCGAGCCGCTGTTCCGCGGCCTCTCGCTGCCGCAGCAAATGGAGAAGGTCGCCGAGGCGCGCTATCACGGCTTCGAGTTTGGCAACTGGCGCGCGGCCGATCCGGCGGCCATCACCAAACTCAAGAGCAAGCTGGGCATCGCATGCGCCTGCCTGGTGGGGAATCGCGGCGTCAATCCCAAAGGCATGGGGCTGTGCGACCCGCGTGACCGCGAAGGCTTCCTCACCGAGATCAAAGCCTCAGTCGAAGCCGCCAAGCGCTTTGAGACCACGCGCCTGGTGACGCTTACTGGCAACGAAGTCCCCGGCATGTCGCGCGAAGCGCAGCACCGCAGCATTGTAGAAGGCCTGCAAGCGGCGCAGGACATAGTCGCGCCTCACGGCATCACGTTGATCGTCGAAGTGCTCAATACGCTGGTGAACCATGCTGGTTATTACTTGAATCGCACCGCCGAAGCGTTCGAGATCGTGCGCGAGGTCGCGAGCCCCCAGGTCAAGATTCTGTTCGACATTTATCACGTGCAGATCATGGAGGGCAACCTCATCGACACCATCCGCAAAAACATCGCCGCCATCGGCCACTTCCACGTGGGCGACGTGCCCGGCCGCCACGAGCCCGGCACGGGTGAGATCAACTACGGCAACGTCTTCAAGGCCATTCACCAGCTTGGCTTCCGCGATTTCGCGGCCATGGAGTACATGCCCTCGAAGGACCCGATGACCACGCTGGCCGAAGTGCGCGCGCTCTGGGAAGCGGCGTCATCCTGACGGGACAGGCGCCGCTGGGGCGCCTTGACACCTCTCCGCGCTGGTTGCTTAAATGAAGTATTGTTCCCATCCACATTTGACTTGTCCCGCACGCTCTCCCGAGCGGCGCTCATCTCCCTTGTGGCGGTGACGCTGGTCTGCGCCGGATGCCTGGTGCGCCGCCACAAGCTCGATCGCGCCGCGCGTCCCAATGCGCCTCTGCTCACCGCCAGCCTGGACGAGCTGACAGGCATCCTGCGCGAGCGCTACGACTCGTTCGAGACCCTGAACGCCACCGTCGACCTCGAGCCGGCCCTGCTCTCCTCGAGCAAGGGCGAGATCGCCGAGTACAAAGACGTGCTCGGCTACATTCTTTTCCGCAAGCCGTCATCCATCCGCGTCATCGCGCTTTATCCGGTGGTGCGCACGACGGCTTTCGACATGGTCTCCGACGGCCACAGCTTTCGCCTCTATCTGCCGGGCAAGAACCTGTTCCTGATCGGCCTCAACCGCATCGAGAAGCCGTCGCCGAAGAAACTCGAGAATCTGCGGCCGGAGCACCTGCTGGACGCCCTGCTGATCCGTCCGCCGGACCCTCCCAGCGAGCGCGCCGTCTTCGAGAACTGGGCTGAAGGGGGCGAGCCCAGCTACATCGTGCACATCATTCGCCGCGAAGCGCCGGGCCGGCTGGATCTGGCCCGCAACATCTGGTTCGACCGCACGTCGCTCGAAATTCACCGCCAGCAGGTTTTCGACGCGCAGGGCAACATCACCTCCGACGCCCGTTACGGCGAGTGGGAGCGGCGCGGCGGCGTCCTTTACCCCAAGCAGATCATCGTCACGCGCCCGAAGGAAGAATACGAACTCAGCATCCGCTTCGAAAAGGCGACGTTCAACCAGCCGATCAGCCGGGAAAAGTTTGACCTGCCGGAGCCGCCGGGCGTGAAGGTCGAGCGCATCAACGGAGGCGCCAGCGCCAAGCCGTCCGGAGGCGGCGGAGGTGGTTAACAGACTCGTCTGGCAAAACCTGCTGCACCGGCCAGTCCGCACGCTGCTGAGCATCGTCGCGGTGGGAGTGGAGATCACGCTGATCCTCACCGTGGTGGGGCTCTCGCACGGCATGCTGGAGGACTCGGCTCGCCGTACGCGCGGGGTGGGCGCCGACATTGTCGTGCGGCCCTCCACCACTCAGGCGGCCATGGCTTTCAGCTCGGCCGATCTGAATGAGAAGCTAGTGGATGCTTTCGCCGCCATGCCTCCGGTCGAGATGTCCACCGGAACCACCGTCTACACGCTGCAGAACGTTTTTCAGACCGTGACCGGCATCGACATGCCGAGCTTTTCGCGCATGTGCGGCGGGTTCCGGTATCTCTCCGGCGGCCCCTTCCAGCAGCCCTACGACGCGATCATCGACGACATCTGGGCGCGACAGCAAAACCTGAGCGCCGGCCAGTACACCCAAATCTGGAACCGCAGATTCCGCGTCGTGGGCGTCGTCGAGCCGGGCAAGCTCTCGCGGATTTTCATTCCGCTTACGACCATGCAGGATCTGATGGGGTGGAACGGCAAGCTCAGCCAGATTTACCTGAAGCTGCACGATCCCAATCAAACCGCCGACGTCGCCGCCCAGCTCAAGAAACAGTTCCCCGGCTACCAAATCTACGCCATGAGCGATTTCACCGCGCTGTTTTCCATCAATAACATCGAGGGGTTAAGCAAGTTCATCACAGTGATCATCGGCCTGGCGGTGATTATCGGCTTCCTGGTGGTGATGCTTTCCATGTACACGGCGATCCTGGAGCGGACGCGCGAAATCGGCATTCTCAAGTCGCTCGGGGCCTCTCAGGGCTACATAGTCAGCATCGTGATCCGCGAGACGTTTCTGCTGGCGCTGATCGGCATCGGCGCCGGCATCGGGTTCAGCTTCGGCGCCAAAGCGATCATCGAGAACCGGTTCCCGATTCTAATCGTCTCGCTGCACCCCGACTGGTGGCTGTGGGCGGGCCTGATCGCCGTCGGCGGGGCGTTGCTGGGAGCGCTGTATCCGGCTGCCCGGGCCGCGCGCCAGGACCCCATCGCCGCCCTGGCCTACGAGTGAGCGCAACGGCTTGAGCCACATCATCGACATCGCCGACCTGCGCAAGACCTACCACCTGGGGCACGTGGACGTTCCCGCCCTGCGCGGTGTGAGCCTGGCGGTCGAGCCGGGCGACTTCGTAGCCATCGTGGGACCCTCCGGCTCCGGCAAGTCAACCCTCTTCCACATCATCGGCGGCCTCACCCCGCCCAGCTCCGGCCACGTGCGCATCGACGGTCTCGACCTGGCGGCGATAAGTGACGCCGCGCGCACCCGCATGCGCCAGCGAATGGTCGGCTTTGTATTTCAGAAATTCAACCTGCTGCCCACTCTCACCGCGGCCGAAAACATCGACATCGCGCGCGACATTGCGAGCAACCGCGACTTCGACCGCGCCCACTTCGACGAGATCATCCGTCTGCTGGGCATCGGCGGCCGGCTGCATCACAAGCCTTTCGCGCTCTCCGGCGGCGAGCAGCAGCGGGTAGCCATCGCCCGCGCCCTGGCCAACAGCCCCAAAATTCTGCTCGCCGATGAGCCGACGGGCAACCTCGACACCGAAAACTCTCAGAATGTCTTGGGAATCCTCAAGGACCTCAACCGCCGCCTGGGCCAGACTACCCTGATGATCACCCACAACCCCGACGCCGCCGCCTTCTGCGCCCACCGCATCGTGCACATGCGCGACGGCCGGCTGGTGGACGCCTGACGCGCCCCGGCGCTGTTGCACGTTTCCCCAGGCCGGTCATCGCTCGCAGCCTGCTCCCTTGCGGCCCTTCCGCCGATGACTTCGTAGACGACAGCGCACATGTTCAGCATCCTGGAAGTTCTGAACGGAGCCCGGCCCCTCATTTCCATTGTCGATGCCGGCGCGATGACACTGGGGGCCGCGACGGAAGTTTACCATCCGCTGATGAGCGCCGGCCTGGCGCAGGTATTGGGTTTCGAAGCCGTTCAAGCGGAGTGTGAGAAGCTGAACGCCACAGCCGGCGAGGGACGCCGCTACCTGCCCTTCGCCGTCGGCGACGGAACGCGGCGCACCCTGCACGTCTGCAATTACCCGATGACCAGCTCGCTCTACGAGCCCAATTTTCCATTGCTCGACTTTTACCAGAATCTGGGAAACCTGTGCCAGGTGGTCCGCAGGCAGGAGATCGATACCGTGCGCCTGGATGACATTCCCGAAGCCTCCGAAGCAGACTTCCTCAAGCTCGACGTGCAGGGTGCGGAACTCGACGTTCTGCGCGGCGCCCGCAAAGTCCTTGCCAGCGCCGTGGCGGTCCAAACCGAGGTGGAATTTGTGCCGCTCTACAAGAACCAGCCGCTGTTCGCCGAGGTCGACCAGGAGCTGCGTAGCCGCGGCTTCTGGTTCCATCGCTTCTTCGGCCTGGCCGGGCGCGCGATCAAGCCGGTCATCATCAACAACGACATCAATGCCACGATCGGGCAGGTCTTGTGGGGTGACGCGGTCTACATCCGCGATCTGATGCAGCTCGAGACGCTGCCGGCCGGCAAGCTGCTGCGCCTGGCCGTGATCCTGCACGAGGTCTACTGCTCGGTCGACACCTGCCTCCACGTGCTCGCTCACTACGACCGCAAAGCAGGGAGTTCTTTGGCGCCTTCTTATCTGGCGAGGCTAACCGGGGGAAGAGCCGGCGCCGGAGCATAGACCGGTGCGTGCTCAATCGGGGCTGGAGGAATCGACGAACGCGCGCAGGTGGCGGCTGCGGCTGGGGTGGCGGAGCTTCCGCAAAGCTTTGGCTTCGATTTGCCGGATGCGTTCACGGGTGACGGCGAAGCGTTGGCCCAGCTCCTCGAGCGTATGCTCGTTGCCGTCGTCGAGGCCGAAGCGCATCTTGATCACTTTCTCCTCGCGCGGCGTCAGGGTCTTGAGTACCTGCGAGGTCTGGTCGCGCAGGTTGAGGTTGATCACTGCCTCTGCCGGCGAAACCACGGCCTGGTCCTCGATGAAATCGCCGAGGTGCGATTCCTCTTCCTCGCCGATCGGCATCTCGAGCGACACCGGCTCCTGGGCGATCTTCAGCACCTTGCGCACCTTCTGCACCGGGATGTCCATGCGCTTGGCGATTTCCTCGGTGTTCGGCTCGCGGCCCAGCTCCTGCACGAGCTGCCGCGAAGTGCGGATCAGCTTGTTGATCGTCTCGATCATGTGCACCGGGATGCGGATGGTGCGGGCCTGGTCGGCGATGGCGCGCGTAATGGCCTGGCGGATCCACCAAGTGGCGTAGGTGGAGAATTTGTAACCGCGGCGGTACTCGAACTTATCCACCGCCTTCATCAGCCCGATGTTGCCCTCCTGGATCAGGTCGAGGAACTGCAGGCCGCGGTTGGTGTACTTCTTGGCGATGGAAACCACCAGGCGCAGGTTGGCCTCCACCAGCTCGCGCTTGGCGGCATCGGCCTCGATCTGGCCCTTTTCAATGATGTGGATCGTGCGCCGCAGCTCCTGCGAGGTGGCCTCCGCGGCCGACTCGATCTGAAACGCCCGCTGCATCAGCGTGTTCAGCTCTTTCTTCAGGTGCTTGCCGCCCTCCGTGGCCTTGGCCGAAGTCTGTTCCAGCTTCCTTTGCGAGCGGATGATCTGGTTCTCGACCTGGCGCAGGGTCTCTGCCGTGTGGTTGATTTTGCCGATCAGCGCGGCGCGCTGCGCGGGAGTGAAAGGAACCGACCGGATCCCCCGCGAACTCTGAATCCGCGCACGGGCCAGGGCGAACTTCACCCGGCGCATCTCTTTCGGTTTCTTGTTCCGGGGAATGGCCAGGAGCTTCTGGCGCAACTGCTGGCACTTCTTTTGCAGCTTTACGATCTGGTCGATCGCAGCAAGAGTCTTTTGCAGCTTCGCTTCCAGAATCTCGTCGGTCACTTCCTCTTCGGGGACCATCACTACGTCGCGGATGGAGCGATCGCCGCGCCGCAGTTCCTCGCCCAACTCCAGCAACGCCTGCACCACAATCGGCGAACGCGACAGCTCCTTGAGCACGCTGTTCTGGCCACGCTCAATGCGCCGGGCGATCTCGACTTCGCCCGCCCGGGTCAGCAGTGGGACGGCCCCCATCTCGCGCAGGTACATGCGGACGGGATCGTTGGTCTTCTCGGCGACCGCCGCCGGCAGCTCCATCTCGGCTAGTTCTTCGCTCAGATCTTCGATCTTGCGGTCGATTTCGATTTTGTCGTCGAGTTGCGGCTCTTCGAGCGCTTCGAGGCCGGTGGAATCGAGGGTAGCGAGAACTTCGTCCACCTCGTCGCCGGGACTCAGCGAGTCCGGGATCTCGTCGCCGGCCTCGTCGTAAAGCAGATATCCTTTTTCTTTGCCCCTGGTCATTAGGCGCCGCACCGGATTGTATTTTTCTTCGACCACCTGGCGGCGCTCTCCCAAGGCTGCGGCCACGGTCTTCAGAAAAATCGCTTCTTCATTCTACCCAGAGTTGCGCGAAAGATGTCAAGCAATTCTGGCTGCTGATAATTTCATCGAACGCGCGGCAGCGGCCTCGCGCACTGCGATATATCGATTTGGGGTGACGGGCATACAGCAAAGGGGGTATGTCACTGGCGGCGCGGACTCGGAAGCCGGCAGCTCGCACGCTTTACGCCCATAGGTATCACTGCGGCTATGTGGCGCGTCCGCCGCGCCCGCAGGCGCTGGCGTGCGAACGTAGCACGCCGCGCGTGATATACTTCGTTGCGACGCGTCCGGGTCTTGATGCCGTTGACACCGAGAAGGAAGCAAGCGCTAGTCTTGGCGCTGGACTTCTTCGCCGCTGGAGCATTCACGTGGGCCGGCGTGCTTGAGATCCACGGCCGGAACATAACTCTGTCCGGAGCGCTCTTTCTGGTGCCGGCAGTCTGGTCGCTCTATCTTGGATGGGCGCGAATGAGGGATTGGCGAAGGAACCGCGGCGCCCAGGATTAGGGCCTGGCGGCGACCTCGCGGGCCCCCTTCTCGAGTTCCTGCTTGACTCGCAGCAACCGTATCGCCTCCTCCACGTTGCCGGCCGTCTGCGCCTCCTGGATCTGCTTGTGCAGGGCTTTCAGCCGCGCCCGCCGGCTGCCGGCTTCGAGTGCGCGCAATGCAGCGCGGCCGTGTTCCAGGTCGGGCAACTCGCTTGTATCTCCCATCAGTACGTCCGATAGCAGGCGGCGGCTGCGCTCCTCCAGGCGCGCTTCGAGCGCCATAATGTCGAACGGCTCGCCCGAGTCGCGCACGGCAACGAGCGCGCGAAACACGCCGGCGGCGGCCGACTCTTCGATCACGCCGCTCGACTCGAGATCACCGAGCAGTTGCCGGCGCGCGTCTTCGTTTTCGAGCAGCAGCCGGAGCAGCAGCCGCTCGGCATGGCTGAGGGGCGCGGCTGCGCCTGCGGCCACCGCCGCCGGCTCCCGCCGCTCGGCCGCCGCTTTGCGAAAATTCTCGAGCACCAAGCCCGGCCCCACCCCCAGCCGGTCGGCCAGATCGTTCACCAGCGCCACGCGCTCAATCTTGTTGGTCACCCGGTTCACCGCCGGCATCAATGACTGGAACGCCGCCACGCGCCCCTCGGCCGTGCGCGTATCGAACTGCTCGCGCGCGCGGTCGGCCAGCCAGAAGTAATACCCAGGGGCTCCCCCGAGCAGCGTTTCGTAGGCCGCGCCGCCGCGCTGTTTGCAGAATTCATCCGGATCGAGACCACCCGGCAGCGTCAGCACCCGCACGTGCAGGCTCTCTTCCAGGAACAGGTTGATGGAGCGCTCGGCGGCGCTGCGTCCGGCGGCGTCCGGATCGAAGTTCACCGCCACCGTCGGCGCGTGCCGTCCGATCATGCGCACCTGCTCGTTGGTCAGCGCCGTGCCGCAACTGGCCACCACTTCCTTCACGCCCGCCCGCCACACGCCAATCGCGTCCATGTAACCCTCGACCAGCACGCAGCGCTCCCGCTTGCGCATCGGGTCCTTCGCCCGGTGCAGGTTGTAAAGCACGTGGCTCTTCTTGTAAATGGGTGACTCGGGCGAGTTCAGATATTTCGGCTGCTGCTCGGCTTCGAGGGCGCGGCCGGCGAAGGCGATCAACTGGCCGCGCTCGCTCGTGATCGGAAACATCAGCCGGTTGCGGAAGCGATCGAAGAATCCGCCGCGGTCTTCGCTCTCGATGACCAGCCCGCTGGCTTTGAGCCGCTCGGGCGGGAAGCCTTCCTTTTCCAGCGCGCGCGCCAGCCGGTTGCCGCCGGGCGCAAAGCCCAGGCCGAACTCCTCGGCCGCTTCCGGCGGCAGGCCCCGCTTTTGCAGATACTCGCGCGCGGCCTTGCCTTCGGGCGATTCGAGCTGCGCGCGAAAGAGCCGCTGTGCGATCTCGTGCATCTGGTAGAGAGCGGCGCGCAGCTTGCTCTCCTCGTCGGCCATTGCCTCCGGCCCGCGCTTCGGCATCGGGATGCCGTGCTGCTCCGCCAGGGTCTTCAGCGCCTCGAAGAAGCTCATGCCCTCGATTTCCATCAGGAAGTTGAAGACGTCGCCTCCCTTCCCGCAACCGAAGCACTTGAAGATCTGGAGGCCGGGATGCACGCCGAACGACGGCGTCTTCTCGGAGTGGAATGGGCACAGCCCGATGTAGCGGGTGCCGCGCTTTCTCAGCCGCACGTAATCGCCAACCACCTGCACGATGTCGACCGAGGACTTGACCTGCGCGGCGAAATTCATGGCTCGGCTTTCAGCAACCTTAACACTTCCTCGCCGTACTTTTCCAGCTTCGCGGGGCCGATGCCGGAAATGCCGGAAAGCTCGTCGAGATCGGCCGGACGCGCGGCGGCGATCGAGCGCAGTACGGAGTCGTGGAAGATGACATAGGGCGGCAACTGGTCGCGCCGCGCGATGGCCAGCCGCCACGCGCGAAGCTTGTCGAAAACTGCCGTCGAGCCCCGCGCGGCGGCGGCCTGCAGGCCTGACGCAACGGGGGCCGTGGGGCCTGGAGCGGCGGGTGCTAGTAAGCCGCCTGCCTGCGCGGTGCGTGCCGGCGAGGCAGAGACTACCCCGCCGGTGACCCGCTCCGGGATGCGCCCGGCGGCCCTGGCGCGGCGGGGTCTGGTCCGCGGGCCTGGCTCGGCTTGCGCCTGCTCGTACCACTCCGGCAGCGGGCCGCAGACGTCGCACATGCCACAAAGGCGTGACGCGGCCGACTCCCCAAAATGGCGGCAGATGGCAACGTGGCGGCACAACGCGCTCTCGGCGTACCCGCGAATCTCCTCGTAGCGCGCCCACGCCCGCCGCCGCTCTGCCGCGTCGGACATCTGCTTGAGGAAGTACACGATCACGCCGATGTCGCGCGGCTGCCACAGCAGAACGCAATCGCTGGGCTGGCCATCGCGTCCTGCCCTCCCTGCCTCTTGGTAATACTGCTCGAGCGACTTGGGTAGCGAAAGGTGGATCACGGCCCGCACGTCCGGCTTGTCGATGCCCATGCCGAAAGCGATGGTGCCCACCAGCACTGGGGGCGAGCCGGCCATCCAGCGCTCCTGGGCCGAGCGGCGCGCGTCGGGCGGCATCTGGGCGTGGTAGGCCACCGCGCGCAGCCCGTGCCGGTTGAGCCTGGCCACGGTGTCCTCGACCATCGCGATCGTCGAGGCGTAGACGATCACGCTGCGGCCGGCGTGCGCGTCGAGCGCGGCCTCCAGCAGCCGCCACTGGCCGGTGGCGTCGGTCTTCTGCGCCACGTAGCGCAGGTTCTTGCGGTCAAAGCTGCGGATGAACTTGGCGGGATCGCGCATCGCCAGTTGCGCCAGAATGTCGTGCCGCACGCGGCGCGTGGCGCTGGCCGTCAGAGCGAGGATGGGCGCTTGCGGATGAAGCTGCCGCAGCTCGGCCAGTCGCCGGTAGTCGGGACGGAATTCGTGCCCCCACTCCGAAATGCAGTGCGCTTCGTCGATAGCGTAGTAGCAGACCGTCGTCTGCCGGATCAGCTCGATGGTGTCCTCGCGCAGCAGCCGCTCCGGCGCGATGTAGAGCAGCCGCACCTCGCCCGCCCGCGTGTCTTGCTGGATGTGAAGCTGCTCCGCGTACGGCGTCGCGCTGTTCAGTGCTGCGGCGCGGATGCCCCGCGCGTTGAGGCGCTCGACCTGGTCCTTCATCAACGCGATCAGCGGCGAGACCACCACCGCCGTGCCGGGCAGAAACAGCACAGGCATCTGGTAGCACAGCGACTTGCCGCCGCCGGTCGGCATGATCACCGCGGCGTCACGACCCTCCAGCACCGCCTCGATGATTTCCCGCTGCAGCGGACGGAACTCGCGCGAGTCCCAGTGCCGCTCGAGCGCCGCGAGCAGCGCTTCCGGTTGAACCCTCTCCATGGAGCAGACCCCATTATCGCGCACCGCTCCGCGGAATTTGACGGCTCTGCGCGCTCGCCTTCGCGCGCATTTGACAGCCCGCCGCGCCGCCTGTCAAAATCAATCTCAGTAAGCTGCTGCTGTGCGGATGTGGCGGAATTGGCAGACGCGCTAGATTCAGGTTCTAGTCCTCGCAAGGGGGTGGAGGTTCAAGTCCTCTCATCCGCACCA
>DASQHK010000308.1:0-9077 GCA_035632135.1 Bryobacterales bacterium | reverse complement strand
AAACACAAACTGGCGCGAAGCTTCGGCCATGGCCTCGTGGATTTCGGGCCACTCCTTCGACGCGCCGATGATCGTGTAGCAGCCTTTGCAGTTGATCACCGGCCGCACGCCGAGTTCCTGGTAAAGGTTGCCGGCGCGCTGAGTGGCCGCCGACAGTCTCGAAAACGGCCAAGCGCCGGGCAGCGAGCTGAGTCCCGCGCCCTGCAATAACTTTCTGCGCGTCGTTATCATGGTGACCTCCAATGGTGTGTCGGCCGCGCCGGGCGGAGACGCCGGGCGCTTCCTGGACCTAAATGGTAACGCACCGGGCAGCGCCTGGTGTTAGAATCATTGCCAGAGGAATGACGCATCGGTCGGTCGCACTCTTCGGTTTCCTCGGCGTCACAAGCTGCTTCGCAGCCACGCCCCGTATCGATCCGGGCTCGTTCCAATCGGCGATTCAGCCCTTCGTCGCCAAACACTGTGTCGTCTGTCACAACGCCAAGCTCAAAACCGGCGGCCTGAACTTCGAGGCGTTTCACAACACGGCACAAGCCCTGAAAGATCGCGCGGTGTGGGAGCACGTGGAGCAGAAACTCCGCAGCGGCCTGATGCCGCCCAAGGGCCTGCCGCGGCCGACGGATGCCGAGATCCAGACCGTAACGCGCTGGATCGATGCCGAGCTTGACCGCCTCGACCAGACCACCCGGCCCGACCCCGGCCGCGTCACCACCAGCCGCCTGAACCGCTACGAATACAACAACACGATCCGCGATTTGCTCGGCGTGAATTTCCGGCCGGCCGACGATTTCCCCGCCGATGATTCCGGCTACGGCTTCGACAACATCGGGGACGTGTTGTCGCTCTCGCCGGTGCTGATGGAAAAATATCTGGCCGCGGCAGAGAAAATCGCCAGGCTGGCCATCGTTGCCGATCCGCCGCCCAAGCCGACGGTCGAGCGCTACAAAGCGGAGCGGCCGTATGACATCAAGACGCTGCCGCCGGACGGAGCGTTCTCGGCGAAGCACAAGTTCCCCGTCGAGGCCGATTACGACGTTCGCGCCGGCTTCGCTGGCCGCGCGCCGGTCGAAGCGGGAGCGCTGCAGATGGCGCTCTGGGTCGATGGCAGGCAGGTGAAGGTGTACGACGTGGAGTTCGGCGAACAAGCGCCGCGGTTCTTCGATGTGCGGATTCCGGTGAAGCCGGGCGAGCACGAGCTGAAGGCGGCGTTCCTGCCGCCCTATCGCGTGGACGATTTCTCGCCCGACGGCATCACGCCGGTGGGTGCTAACGTAACCGTCGATTACCTGGAAGTTCGCGGGCCGTACAACCCCGTGCCGCCGCCGCTGCCGGAAAGCCACAAGCGCATTTTCATTTGCGGCCATCCCAACGGCCAGCACAAGCCCGAGTGTGCGCGGCTGATCTTATCGAATCTCGCGCGCCGCGCCTACCGCCGTTCCGTGACGGATGAAGAGGTCGAAAAGCTCACGCGCTTCGTGACCATGGCCCAGGCACAGGGCGACACGTTCGAGCAGGGCATCCGCGTGGCGCTGGAAGCCGCGCTCGTCTCGCCTTACTTTCTATTCCGCATGGAGCGCGACCCTGCGCCCGACGACCCCAAGGCCGTTCACGCGATCAACGACTTTGAACTGGCCTCGCGGCTCTCTTATTTCTTGTGGAGCAGCATGCCCGACGAGGAGCTGTTCCGTTTGGCCGAGGAACATAAGTTGCGCCAGCCGGGCGTGCTCGAGGCGCAGGTCGAGCGGATGCTCAAAGATCCCAAGTCGCGCGCCTTGGTGGAGGACTTTGCCGGGCAATGGCTCGAGCTGCGCAACCTGGACACCATCAAGCCCGACCCCGACCGCTTCCCCGAGTTCAACGACGAACTGCGCGCGGGGATGCGGCAGGAGACGCGGCTGTTCTTCGAGACGATCGTGCATGAGGACCGCAGCATCCTCGACTTCCTCGATGCAAAGTTCACGTTCCTCAACGAGCGGCTGGCGAAGTTCTACGGCATTCCCGGCGTCGAGGGCAGCGAGTTCCGCCGGGTGGATCTCAAGGGCGGCGAGCGCAGCGGCATCCTGACGCAGGCGAGCATTCTGACCGTGTCGTCGTATCCCACCCGCACCTCGCCGGTGATCCGCGGCAAGTGGCTGCTCGAAAATATTCTGGGCGATCCGCCGCCTCCGCCGCCGCCCGGCGTCCCCAACCTCAACGAAGCGGCCATCGGCGCGACCGCGTCAATGCGCCAGCAACTTGAGCAGCACCGCGCCAACCCAACCTGCGCCTCCTGCCATGCGCGCATGGACCCGCTGGGCTTTGGCCTCGAGAACTACGACGCCATCGGCCGGTGGCGAACCATGGACGGCAAATTCCCGATCGACTCCTCGGGCACGCTGCCCAACGGCAAGACCTTCCAGGGGCCGGCGGGGCTGAAGGCTATCCTGCTGGCGGATAAGGATGCTTTTGCTCGCTGCTTGACGGAAAAAATGTTAACATATGCACTAGGGCGTGGCCTGGAGCCTTATGACCAGCCAGCCGTGCGGACGATCTGCCGCCAGTTGGCGGAGGGCGATTACCGCTTCTCGCTCCTGGTGATCGGGATCGTGAAGAGCGCACCCTTCGAGATGCGCCGCGGAGACGGAGGGAAGACATGATCGTGGGCAAGCCGCTGCCGCGACGAACGTTTCTGAGCGGGCTGGGCACAATGATCGCGCTGCCGATGCTGGACGCGATGACCCCGGCGCTCGCCGCCGTCTCGAAGCTGCCCACCAAAGCGAAGGCACCGTGCCGCATGGCCTTCGTGTATGTCCCCAACGGCATCGACATGCCGCGCTGGACGCCGGAGAAGATCGGGACCGATTTTGATCTGCCGCGCATCCTGGAGCCGGTGGCGCCCTATCGGCACAATGTTTTGATATTATCAGGACTTACTCAGAACGGCGGTCGCGCGCTCGGTGACGGGCCGGGCGATCACGCCCGCGCCGCGGCGAGCTTCCTGACGGGCGTCCATCCGCGCAAAACCGCCGGTGCCGACATCGAGGCGGGCGTCTCGATCGACCAGGTCGCCGCGCAACACGTCGGCGGCAAGACGCAGTTCGCCTCGCTCGAGCTTGGCTGCGAAGACGGCCGGCAGGTGGGCAATTGCGATTCCGGTTACAGTTGCGCTTACAGCAACAACATCGCCTGGCGGACCCCCTCGTCGCCGATGCCGCCCATCATGAACCCGCGCGCGGTTTTCGAGCGCCTGTTCGGCTCGGGCGATGACGGCGAAGACGCCGTGAGCCGCGCCAAGCGCGAGCGCTACAACAAGAGCATCCTCGACTTCGCGATGGACGACACGCGGAAGCTGGAGAGCGCGCTGGGGCCCACGGACCGCCGCAAGCTCGACGAGTATCTCTACGCCGTGCGCGAAATCGAAAAGCGCATCGAGGCCGCCGAGCGCAACTCGAAGCAATTGCCGCCGTCGATCGAAAAGCCCGCCGGTGTCCCGCCGGAGTATAGCGACCATGCGCGGCTGATGTTCGACCTGATGACGGTGGCCTTCCAGGCGGACCTGACGCGCGTCTCGACCTTCATGATGGCGCGCGAGGGCAGCACGCGAACCTACCGCGAAATCGGCATTCCCGACGCCCACCACCCGCTCACCCACCACCGCGGCAACGTGGAGATGATCGAAAAGGTGAGCCGCATCAACCGCTACCACGTGGAGCAGTTCGCCTACTTCCTGGGCAAGCTGAAATCCACGCCCGACGGCGACGGCACGCTGCTTGACCACGTGATGGTCATTTACGGCAGCGGCCTGGCCGACGGCAATCGCCACACGCACAACAATCTCCCCGTGCTGCTGGCAGGCGGCGGCTGCGGCACGCTTCGCACCGGCCGCCACGTGCAATACGCGCCCGAAACGCCCATGGCGAACCTGTTCCTCGCCATGCTGGACCGCATGGGCGTCCCCACCGAGCACCTCGGCGACAGCAACGGCGAGCTGAACCATCTGACGGATTTGACGTAGGGGCGCGGCATCACGCAACTGGAGCGGCTGCTGTAAGGGTCGAACTGTGCTCTACAATTGAGGGGGGCCCACATGGTGACGGAACTGTTAGAAAAAGCGATCGCCGCAGCAGCCGAGTTGCCTGCCGAAGAGCAGGAGGCGCTGGCGTCGCTCATGCTGTCGGAACTCGCCGCCGAGAAGCGTTGGGACGAGTCGCTGGCCAAAGACCCGGCAAAGCTGCGAAGGCTCGCCGACGAAGCACTGGAGGAAATACGCGCTGGAAGGACCAAGGAGCTCAATGTCGACGAGCTATGACTCCCAAACGACCGGCTGATTTTGGCGGGCGCTATGATAATTTTCTGAGGACGGGCGAATAAGTGATGGGAACGCTGCTCCAGGATTTAAAGTTCGGCCTTCGCATGGTGGCGAAAAATCCCGGCTTCACTGCCGTCGCCGTGCTGACCTTGGCGCTCGGCATTTGTGCCACGAGCACCATCTTCAGTTGGATTGACTCGACCCTGCTTAATCCTATTCCCGGCATTACGCACACCGGCGACCTGGTTACTCTCATGAGGGGAACGGTGAGTGAGCACCCCAGCCCTCCGTTTTCTTATCTGGACTACGTGGACCTGCGTGACAACAATCCCAGCTTCGCCGGCCTGCTGGCCTACCACGACGATTTCATGTCACTCACGGGCGTCCGCAAGCCGGAGCGGATTTATGGCGCGTTGACCTCCGCTAATTACTTCGGCGTACTCGGCGTGAGGCCGGTTTTGGGCCGCGGCTTCCTGCCGGTGGAGGAAACGAAGCCGGGAGGCGCCCCGGTCGTGGTGGTCAGTTACGCGTTCTGGCAAAGTCATTTCAGCTCGGACCCTTCTGCCGTCGGCCGAACGCTCCAGATTAACCGCCATACCTACACGATTGTCGGCGTTGCTCCACCGGGTTTTGAGGGGTGCAAGACGGGGCTGCGCGACGACGTCTGGATTCCGCTGGTCATGGACCGCGACGTCTGGGGCTCAAGAAGGCTTGCGGAGCGCGGCGTTTCCTGGCTCAATGTGCTGGGGAGGCTGCGGCCGGGCGTCACCCGGCGGCAAGCGGCGGAAGAAATGAACCTCCTGATGCAGCAGATTGCGGCGAGCACTCCCAACATCGAACGAGGCTCCAACCAGATCACGCTGGATCCGCTCTGGCGTTCGCCTTTTGGAGCCAACGTTTATCTCTACAGGACCCTGCCGCTGTTGATGGGGCTGGCGGTGGTGCTGCTGTTGCTCGCCTGCACGAACGTCGCCAACCTGTTGCTGGTGCGGATGGTGGCGCGCCGGCGGGAGATTGCGCTACGCCTTGCGATGGGCGCCAGCCGCTCGCGGCTGGTGCGCCAAGTGCTGGCGGAGAGCCTGCTGGTCGCCTTGGCCGGCGGCGCGGTGGCCATGCTCCTGACCATCTGGACGGCCGAAACGTTCTCGAGCTTCTTCCCGCCTACCGCCCTGCCGCTCACGCTCAACGGCCACGCGAACCGCAGCGTGCTGCTCGCAACACTGGTCATGTCGGTGCTCGCCGCGGTGGTTTCCGGCATGCTGCCGGCGCTGCGCACTTCCCGTCTTGCTCCGGTAGCGGTCCTGAAGGAAGAGGAGGCCAGGGTTTCCGGCGGCCTTCACCGCTCGCGGCTCTCCAAGGCGCTGGTGGTGGCTCAGATTTCTCTCTCGTTACTCCTGCTGATCTCGGCCGGTCTTTTCACCCGCAGCTTCCAGAACGAACAGCGCGCCAACCCCGGTTTCGACCCGAACCGCGTCCTGCTCGCTTCCTACGATCTTGCGCCCGCCGGTTATTCGCGAGCGCAAGGGATTACCTTCGACCAGCGCCTGCTTGCCAGGCTCGAGGCGCTGCCCGGCGTCAAATCCGTGACGCTCGCTGACTTCTCGCCGCTCAACTTCACTCTCCACAGCGACTCTGTCCTGCCTGAAGGTTACGTCCCTCAACTCCACGAATCGATGGAAATCGATCGCGCCGTCGTGATCCCCGGCTATTTTCAAACCCTGCGCACTCCGCTCGTAGCCGGGCGCGGCTTCACAGCTCGTGACGACGACAAATCGCAGCCGGTCGCCATCGTCAATCAGGAGTTCTGCAAGCGCTACTGGCCGGGGCAGGACGCCATCGGCAAGAGGGTCACAATGTACGGCCGGTCATTTACAGTTGTTGGCGTCGCTCGCAACGCCAAGTATCGCCTCCTGCACTACGCCCCGGAGCCCGCCATCTTTCTACCCCTTTACCAGAGCTATCGCGACCAAGTGACCATCCACCTGCGGGTGGCAGGGGACCCGGGAGCCTTCGCCTCGGTGGTTGATAAGACCGTTGATGAGATCAACCCCGACTTGCCTTTGTACAGTGTGACCACGCTCAAGGCCAGCATGCAGTTTGGAAGCATCTTCGAGCGGCTGGCTGCGACGCTGGTGGGTTCGTTTGGCTTGCTCGCGCTGGTGCTCGCCGCGGTGGGAATTTACGGAGTGGTTGCTTTTGCGACTCGCCAGCGCACGCACGAAATCGGCATCCGCATGGCGCTCGGGGCGGAACGCGGCGATGTTTTGAAGATGGTCGTGGGGCAAGGATTCAAGCTGACGCTGATTGGCGTGGGAATCGGGATCATCGGCGCGCTTGGGTTCACGCGACTTGTGTCGAGCTTGCTTTACGGCATCAAGCCAACCGACCCGCTGACGTTCATCGCCGTCTCGCTGCTTCTGGCCGCCGTCGCGCTGCTTGCCTGTTACATTCCCGCGCGGCGCGCGGCCAGGGTCGATCCCATGGTGGCCTTGCGGTACGAGTAGGCGAGGGCTGGAGCGGCGGCAATATCAGCTCCCAGAAGCAGCCCGGCGGCAGGCCCCCGAGGCATTTCGCCTGTTTGAGCAAAACCCGTTTCACCCCGGTCTCCACTTTAACTGGATCGACGCAGCCCGCGGCGTGTGGTCGGTACGGGTGGGTGTCGGTTAGCGCGCCCCGGCGCGACGCGGACCAGGTCACGATGTTCTGGATGGGCTCTCATGCCGAGCATGACAAGCCGGCGTGAGCCCGACGAGCCAGGTTCATCCCGCCCCCAAATCTGCTAAGATTTCTTGCTATGTTCAATGGACTCGAACACACCGCGATCGCTTCGCCTGACCCCGAAAAGCTGGCCCAGTGGTACGTCGATCATCTCGGCTTCCGCATCAATTACCGGTACGCCGGCAACGTTTTCGTCAAGGCCGCCAACGGAACCATGCTGGAGATCATCCCGTCGGAAGGCCCGCGCGCCGCGCAGAACCTGAAGGACCCCGGCATCCGCCACCTGGCGATCGAGGTGGACGATTTCGACGCCGCCTATCGCCACTTGCAGGGCAAAGGGGTCCACTTTGTCGGCGAGCCGATCAACAACCAGGGCAACCGCCTGGTTTTTTTTACGGACTCCGAGGGCAACTACGTGCACCTGCTGAAGCGCCCTGCCCCGCTGCCGTAAGGTTCCTGGAACAAAGCGGCCGCCGTCTGCGTACGTGTCGATGACGGGAGGTTCCGCGATGTACTGCACCAACTGTGGTACCGAGCTTCGCGACAAAGACCGCTTCTGTTGCCAATGCGCGGCCCCGACGGGGCTGGCGTCCGTGTCCCGCTACGCCGAGCGCCGCCTCACACTGGTCCGCGCCGGCAAGAAGATCGGCGGCGTCTGCACCGGCTTCGCCCGCTACCTGGAAGTGGACGTCACGCTCATTCGCATCGTCTGGCTGATGGTCGCGGTGATGACCGGCGTGGGCTTCCTGGCCTACCCGATCGCCTGGCTGATCATGCCCCACGAAGAGTCGGTCGGCTCCCCAGGCTCCGCCACGACCCAATTGGCGCACCAGAACGGCTGACGCCCGATGTAGAATCGGGCATGGCTCCAAAACCAAACCGCAGGACTTTTCTCGGCGCTTCTATCGGCGCGTCGGCCACGGGGCTTCTAGCGGCGGCCGCGCCAGCCGGCGCTGAGCGCCTTCCCATTCACAAGGCCGTGTTGCTCAGCATGCTGCCCAAGCAACTGAGCTACGCGGAGCGCTTCCAGCTCGCGCGCGACTGCGGCTTCGAGCAGATCGAGCTGCCTACCACGCCCGACCCGCGGGACGCCGAGGAACTGAAGCAGGCGTCGGAGAAAACCGGCCTGCGCATCCACTCTGTGATGAACATGGCGCACTGGAAGTACCCGCTGTCGTCCGCCGACCCGGCCGTGGTCGCCGAGAGCGTGAAGGGAATGGAGACCAGCCTCCAGAACGCGCACCTTTGGGGCGCCGACACGGTATTGCTGGTGCCGGCCGTGGTCAACCCGGAGACCAGCTACAAAGATGCCTGGGTTCGCTCGCAGCAGCAGATCCGTAAGCTGATTCCGCTGGCTGAGGAACTCAAGGTCATCATCGCGGTGGAAGAAGTGTGGAACAAGTTCCTGCTCAGCCCGCTCGAATTCGCCCACTACGTCGATGAGTTCAAAAGCCCCTGGGTCCGCGCGTATTTTGATGTCGGCAACGTGGTGCTCTACGGCTACCCGCAGGACTGGATTCGCACGCTCAACAAGCGCATCGTCAAGCTGCATATCAAGGACTTCACCTTCAAAGACCGCATCGCCAAATTCGTGGACCTGCGAGACGGCGACATCGCCTGGCCCGAGATTTACAGGGCGCTGCGCGAAATCGGCTACTCCGGCTCGGCGACCGTCGAGCTGCGTGGCGGCGATGAGGCGTACCTGAAAGAGGTCAGCCGCCGCTTCGACTTGATTCTCACCGGCGCGTGACGACCGCTGGCTTCTCGTTTATCGATGTCGGGTCTCCCAAGGGTTGAAGACCGGCACGCTGGTCCGGGCGACATCTTGTGCATGGCGGGTGACCAGGATCAGGTTGTGATGGAGGGCGGTAGCCGCGAGCAGGCCGTCGATAACAGGGATCGCCGCCTTTTGCGACTGGGCGCGTCCAGTGATGATCCCCCAGCGATCGGCCACCGCCTCGTCGACCGCCAGGAGGCGATCCGCGAAACGCGGACGCAGTTCGGTCTCGAGCCACGCCTCGAGCACGACGCGCCGCGCGGGCTGCGCGACGGCGGCGATGCCCTTGCGGAT
>DASQHK010000307.1:0-8014 GCA_035632135.1 Bryobacterales bacterium | reverse complement strand
GATCCAGGCCGTTCGCGCTGCCGTTGCCGGCTACGACGATCTTATCTGCGGCGCAGCCGGCCTGAATCGCGCTGCGCGCAACCGACGGGCTCACCGCGAAAACGCGGTCGGCCAGCCGGCAGGTGAGCCGCTCGAGAGCCTGGAGCAAGCACCTGCGCCAGCCCTGCCGCGTCTGCCAGGCCAGGCCGTGAATCGTATAGAATTTCACCGGGACGCGCGCGAAACGCGCCCCCAGCATGGCCAGCAGTCCGGCTTTGGGCGTGTGGGCATGGACGATCGCCGGCCGCCAGAGCCGGAACAGTTTCCACAGCCGGGCCAGGGCCTTTAAGTCGGCGAGGGGAGAAATACCGCGCGTCATCGCCACCGGCCAGGCCGCGGCGTCCTGGCAGCGCGCGAAGGCATCCAGTTGCGGGCCGGGCGAGCTGGCGATGCCTGTCTCCAAGCCGCGCGCCTTCATATAGCCGGGCTGGCCGTCGAGAAATCCCCAAAAGCGGTCGGAGGTGGCTACATGCAGGAGCCGCTCCGGCGGGCCGGGCCCTGGCGCCGGGCCGGCTCCGGCGGCAAATCGGCCGAGCGCGTCGACAAATTCACGGCGCCGCGCCTCGAGACGCTCCGGGAGGAAGGCTTGCGCCGCCGCATGGTTCCGCCGGGCCATGGCAGACAGGCGCGCGGGATCTCGGAGCGCGGCGGCGATCGCACCGGCCAGCAGGTCCGCGCGGCCGGGCTCGACCAGGTCTTCGGGCCGCAGCAGCTCCGGGATGCCGCCGGCCCGCGAACCAATCGCCGGGCAGGCTCGCGCCATGGCCTCGATGAGCGCCCGCGGCAGCCCCTCGGTGTGCGACGCCAGCAGGAACAAGTCGGCCTGGTCGAGAAACTCCTCGACGGCGCGGCCGCCCGGAATGGCGCCGAGGAACCGGACAGAATTACTGATATCTAGATGGGCGGCCAGGCGCTCGAGCGGGCGGCGGTAGCGGCCGTCTCCGGCGATGGAGAGCCGGACATCGAGGCCGCCATCGAGGCAGGCGCGGACGGCGCGGAGATGAATATCGGGGGCTCTGGAGAGCGTCTCGAGCGAGCCGAGGAAGCCCAGTTCCCACGGCCGGCGGCCGGCCGCGGCTTCGCGGATCCGGGCCAGCCGGCGCTCGATCCGCGATTCGGAAGCGGCCTCGCGGAGCCGCACGTCCGAGCAGGCGAACACGAGACCACGGCTCGGATAGCGCTGTTCGAGCCGCGCGCGGGTCACGTAGCTGCACAGCGGCGCTTCGCGGCACAGCCGCGCGAGCCAGGCGCGGGACCAGCGGCGGGCCAGCCCCCGCCAGGGACTCGACAGGCGGCCCGGGGCGAGCGACTCCCAGGGATCGCCCAGAACCTCGACGGCGTAAGGGAGCGGCGGGCGGAGGCGCTGATTCGCCCCGCTGGCCAGATAGGCCACCGCGCCGGGGGCGCGCAGCAGCACGGCGTCGCAGCCCGCCAGGGCTTTGCGCGCCTGCCCGCCTAGCCGCCGGAGGCGGCAAAGGTACTGGCCGGGACCGCGGTAATCGTCCAGCTCGCAAAAAGCCACCTGCGCGCCATCGGCGCGCGCGGCCCGCTCGGGGGGAGCGCTGACCGGGCGCAGCCGCGCCAGGATAGCGACCTCGTCGAAGCTTCCCAAATATGACGACCAGAAGGCGTAGTCCTCCGCGCCCCGGGTCCAGACCGAGCCGTCGGGCGAGAGCAGGAAATGCGCTTCACTGGCGATCAACAGCCGCATAGAAGCCCCTCCCGGGCCGCCGCAGGTTTCGAGCCCAGCCAGCCGGCCGCTGCCCGGCCTTCCGGCCCGCCAGGCCCGCCGCAAAACGGGCCGCCCAAACCACGCCCAGGCCCCAGGCGGCGGGGCGGAAGAAGATCTCGAAGCTGTTGCGCGTGGTCCACAGCAGCGGCCCCAGAACCATCGCCCAGGCGGCCAGCGGGGCCGGGTGCGCCGATCGAAATTCGCCCGCCGCGGCCAGCAGCGCGCCTAGCGCCCAGAAGTAGACGATGACTCCGGGCACGCCGAAGTTCATGTATGGCTCGGCCACCGCTGAAAAGCCGAGACCTCCATAGTGTCGATACATATCGGGCTCGGCCTGCGCCGTCAGCCAGTGGTTGGGGGGCAGCTCTTCGAGCGGGATATAGCGGGCGCCTTGCCAGCGCCCGGCCAGGTTGGGCCACACCGTAGAGAGCGACTGCCAGTACGTGCGGCCCCACCGCCACGGCTCGGTCTGCATGTAGCGCAGCGTGTGCACCAGCGGCCGCAGGCTGCCCCCCATCTCGATGATGCCGTCGAGCGGTCGAACCTCGGTCCAGAAATGATCGAGCGACCGCTGCGAGACGCCCCGATCGCGGACCGCGCGGGCCAGGGGGATGGCGCCCAGCACCACCAGCAGCAGAGCGACATTCACCCAGGCCGGCGCGCGATGGCCACGCCGGCGCAACAGGGCCAGAACCACCAGTCCGGGGATCAAAGCGAAGCCCCGAAAACCGAGAAAAAAGATCCCGCCGACCCAAGCCAGAGCGAGCGCAATCACGAGCCCCAGCCGCCGGCGCGGGAAGCTGGCAGCGGCCAGGTAGAGGCCGATGGGAACGACCGTGAAGCTGGTGCCGAAAAAGCGCGGGTCGAATTCGGCTGCCAGCCGGTAGGTTTCCCCGTAGCCGGCCTCGAAGAACCGCGCGCCGCCGAGCGATTCGACCCCCAGGGCGAACATGACGCCGCCGGCCAGATAAACCGCCAGCCCGCAGCCGAACAGGAACTCGTTCGAGTAGGCCGGCTCCGGCTCTGCGGATCGCCTTGGGCGGCGACGTGCCCCCAGCGCACCGGCGAGATAGGAGGCGAGCGCCAGCACAATCAGGCCCAGCGAAGGCGTGAGCCGGCTGGTGAGGAACCACCACGGCAGGTGGCGTCCGGTGAGGCCGAGCGCCCAGGGCAGGGCCATGCCCAGGTGAAACAGGGCGAACACCGAGAGATAGAGCAGGAATGGGCTGAGCGGCGAGAATTGGAGCGGTCCCAGGCAGAGGGAGAAGACCGCCGCCAGCAAGCCGCCCGCCAGCAGGGCGGAGAAGCGGTCGTTCGCCACCGCCAGCGCGGCCATGTACAGCGCGGCTCCGAGCGCGACCGCCAGGGCCGCCCACAGGAGCCGCAAACGCAGCGGCGCACCCATCAGCAGCACTTCTCCATTCTTGGCGGCGCGCCTGCGGGGGCCTTCGCCGGTCTCTCCAAGGCGGCGCTGTACGCCCCTAGCAGGGCGGCCAGCGACGCTTCGATGGTGAAGCCGCGCGCTGCCAGGCGCCGGCGCGCTTCCGAGGCCGAGCTGCGGCCGCGCGCCGCGAGCGCCGCCAGCCGCTCGGCCCACGCATCCGGGCTAGCCGCCAGCGGCAGATACTCGACCGCGTCTGGCATCACGACGGCCTCGCGGGTGACGACGGCGGACACGAGCGAGCGCAAGCCCGCCGCTTGCGCCTCCAGCAGGACCAGCGGCAGGCCCTCGTGCAGCGATGGCAGCACAAAAACATCCATGGCCTCCCACATCAGCCGTGACACGTCTTCCCGGCGGCCGCAGAAGACCACCAGACCGTCGAGGCCCAGACCGGCCGCCTGGCGCTCCATCTCCGGCCGGCGCGCGCCGTCGCCCACCAGAAGCCAACGCAGGGGGGGTCGCGCGGATTTGGCGGCCGCAGCCACCCGCAGCAGGAAGTCGTGATTCTTCTGGCGCTCGAAGCGTCCCACGTGCCCTGCCACGACGGTTCCTTCAGCCAGTCCCAGGCTCCGCCGCAGGGCGCCGTCGTGGTGTGGGTTTCCATCCTCGGCGCCGGCCGTGAACGCTTCGCCCAGGCCGTAGGGGACGATATGGACGGGGCAGTCGCCTGCCGGGCGAAACCCGAAAAGCCCCCGGGCGGCCTCGGAGGAGCAGGCCAGATCGAGCGTGGCAGTCGAGCCGAGGGCCACGCCAGCGGCGGTGCGATAGAGCCGCCGGCGCCAGCCGGCGCCCTCTCCATCGTGGGTGTTGTGGCTGTGCGCCACTCGCCCGGGTACCCCGGCCGCCCGGGCCACTGCCAGCACGAGACCGGAAAAATGGTGCACGTGGCTGTGCACGAGCTGGTAGCCGCCGCGACGCAGAATGCGGTACAGGCGCCACGCAAAGCTCGAGACGCCGGAAAGACCGCCGAGCGGGCAGGGAATCACCTGGCAGCCGCGCGCGCGCGCCACCGCCGCATAGCGGCCACAGGTCGGCCCCAGCGTGCTGAAATCGAACTGCCACTCGGCCCGGTCCAGCCGGGTCAGCAAATCGAGCAGCCACGTCTCGACGCCCCCGCGGTCGAGCGAACCGAGCACATGCAGAACCCTGCGGGGTCTCGATCGACGGGAGCCTTCGGACACGGGCTTGGCGGGTATGAACCTCATGATGGTGGCCGAGCGCCAGCACGCCACAACAACAGGCGCTCACCGGCAGGCGTGCGCGCGGTTAAGGATTCGAGCTTTACTGCCAGCAGCATTTTGCGTCCGGTCGAACTTCGCTTCGTCTAGCCCCGCTGCCGCCGGGTTCGTCCCGGGCGATGGCGTCGCCCGCGCTCGAAAACCCCGGCCAAATCCATTCCCATGGCCCGAGCGATGCGATCGAGATTCTCCAGGCCCGGCAGCAACACGCCGTTTTCCACTTTGCTCAGATAGCTCGCCTGCAGGCCGGTCCGCCGGGCCACCTCGCCCTGCGAAATCGCCGCCCCGTCGCGCAGCCGCCGCAGCCGCGCCCCGAGCCTCCCCGCCAGACCGCCGCGCCGGCCGGCGCCGGCGGCCCCCGGCCGGAGACGAAAACCGCTACGGCCTGCCGTTTTTCTGGTTGTAGTAATAATATCCATACTCCCGATAGTAGCCGTACTCGAGATCGTTCAGGTTGACGCGGTTCATGACGAAGCCGAGGAAGCGGACCCCGGCGTCGTCGAAGGTCTGCTTGGTGCGCTGCAGCGACGCCCGTTCGGTCTCGTCGCTGACCACCAGGATGACGCCTTCCACCAGCCGCGAGATGGTGCGGGCGTCGGAGAGGGCGAGCGAAGGCGGCGAATCGATCACCACGTGGTCCCAGCGGGCGCCGGCCTCGTCGAGCAGCGCCGCCAGACGCGGGGAGTAGAGCAAGTCGGAGGCCTCCGCGTGGGGCCGGCCGGCGGGGACGATCCAGAGGTTCTCGACCGGGGTCGCAGCGATGATCTCGCCCTGCTCAGCGGCGCCTTCCAGGTAGTCGCTGAGTCCTTTCTCGGTTTCCACGCCGAGTTGGCGGGCGCAATTCGGCTTGCGCATGTCGGCGTCGATCAGCAGGACGCGCCGCCCCAGTTGGGCCAGGCTCCAGGCCAAGTGCAGGCTGATGGTGGTCTTGCCGTCGCGCGGCTGCGGCGAGGTGATCAGCAGGCGGCGCATCGACTCATCCCAGCCGAGCAAGATCGAGCTGCGCAGCGTGCGATAGGCCTCGGCCGCCTCCCCGCCAGGTTCCCAGGCCGGCGCCACGGCGCGGCTTGCGCCGCCCCCGTCGCCGCTGCCGGGAGCAGCGCGGGGACGGCGGGCGCGATCCAGGGACCCGCTCCGCTCCCGGGTGCGCGGCACCACCGCCAGCAAGCCCAGGCCGGTCAGCCGCTCGACCTCCTCGGGCGTGCGCACCACCGTGCTCCAGCGCTCGGAAACAAACGCCAGGACCACGCCGAAGAACAAACCCACGGCCAACCCCAGCGCCAGGTTCTGCAGCTTCTTGGGGCGGTAGGGGCGGTCGGGAACCTCGGCCGGATCGAGCACGCGGATGTTCGAAGCCCGCAGGCCGGCCGAGACCCCGGCCTCTTTCAAACGCTGCAGCAGGCCCTCGTACAACTGCCGGTTGGAGTCGGCGTCGCGCTTGAGGATGTTGTACTGAATGATGTCGTCGCCCAGCAAATTGACCGCGCGCGTCTGGCCGGCGACCAGGTCCCGCAGCAGCCTTTCTCGTTCCAGAGAAGCGCGGTAGTTGTCCTCGACCGCGGCCAGCATGCGCGTCTTCTCCGCTTCGAGCGCCCGCTCGAGCTGCGCGATCTGCCGCTCCACGCGCTCGACCTTGGGATAGCCGGGCGCGAAAGTGACCAGCAACTGCGAGCGCTCGCGCTCGGCTTCGGCCAGCTTCAGGCCCAGTTCCCGGTAGGTATCGGTGTTGAGGTTGCCGGGCAGCGGCGCGCGGCGGCGCATGGCCTCCTCGGCGAGCAGGTGGGCGGACTGCCTTTCGACGCGGGCCGCCTCGGCCCGGGTCAGCTCCTCCTCGAGCTGCTTGAGCTTTACCGTGGTGATGTTCTTCTGCTCCTCGACGAAGATGATGGAGTGGCGCGTGGCGTACTCGAGCAGATCCATCTCCGAGCGCTCCAGTTTCGCCTTCATCTCGGCCAACTGCCGCGTCAGCCAGCCCGAAGCCTTCTGGGTTGCATCCCACTTGGCGGCCAGGTTCTGGTCGATGTAGGTTTCGGCGAGGGTATTAGCAGTATGAGCGGCGAGCGCGGGATCCACCGAATCGACCGAGAGGTCCACCAGGCGAGTGCCCTTGCCGGGGGAAACCGTGACCGCGTCGAGGAAGCGCCGGACCACCTCCGGGTTCAAATCGCCGCCGCGCTGCGGCGGGTCCAGCTCGGAGCGGAACCAGCCGCGCCGGAACTCCGCCCGGGCCCCCAGATCGAGCTTCTCCATGACCGCTTTGGCCAGGGTGCGCGATTCGAGGATCTTGTACTGCGTCTCGATATAATCGGGCTGCTCGAGCGGCTGAACGAAGGTGTCTTCGAGACGCGTGGTGTTGGGCTGTTCGCGGTCGATCTGCAGAGTGACGGTCGAGCGGTAGACGGGGACCTGGAGGTAGTTGAACACGGCTGCCCCTGCCAGAGCGGCGACGCACAGCGCCAGGATCGCCCGGCGGTGGGCGTGCACCACGCGCCAGTATTCGCGCAGGCTGTAATCGGACGCCGGCTCCGGCTGCTCGAACGGGGAATGGGCGAAGGGGGCGTCGAGCAGCGGCGAGGGGGGCGCCGGGGGCCGCCCCGGGGACATCTTCTCCGGAGCCGGCGCCAGCAGGGTTGAGGAAAGCGCAACGGGCTGCATGATCGCTTGCGGCTTCAACGCCTCCAGATGACCACGCCGGTGGCGGTCTGGATGGCCGCCTCCGCGGCCCGCCCCATGACGGTGCGAGCCTGGGAGTTGGGGACAAACAGTATGTCGCCGGGATCGAGCGGCACATCCGGCGCCCGGCCCTCCAGGATGTCCCGCAGCCGGACGGGGGTTTCCTGCCGTGCGGAGTCGCGCTGGCGGATAATCCTGGCGCGCTGCGGGGCGGCCTCGCGGCGCAACCCCTCGGCGAGAGAGAGGGCCTTGAGGACGGTGACCGGCTCCTGATTCTTGATGGGGAAGCCGCCCGGGCGGCCAACCTCGCCCACCACGTAAACCAGGCCTGCCTGGGCCACCCGGATGGTGTCGCCACCCTCCACCCACGGGTTGTTCTCCCCCTGGCCGGGCTCGTGGAGCAGGCCTCGGGCCGGCACGTGCAGGGTCGCTGGGGGGCTCGCGCCCATCGCGCGCTCGACGACAATTTCGTCGCCTGCGTCCGGCGCCAAGCCCTCGGCCAATGCCAGCAGGTCGGAGAGGCGACGCGGCCCGCGCAACTGGTAGATGCCGGGCCGCATCACGGCCCCCAGCACCGACACAGGCTGGCTGTGGTACTCCTTCACACTCACCGAAATCTGCGGGTTGCGGAGCAGGTTCTTCCCATAGAGCTGGCACAGACGAGCGGCCGCCTCGCGCGTGGTCAGGCCTGCGAGCTTGACTACTCCAATTAGGGGAAGCGCTACTGTGCCGTCAGGAGAGACGGCTGCCGGCCGGCTCAGCTCCTCGACCTCGAAAACCGTGATGTCGATCACATCCCCGGGCCCCAGCCGATAAGCGCCATTGGGGGCGAAGCCTTCCTCGCGCTCCGGCGAGACGGAACGCTCTGCGGCCGGCGCCGGGCGCGGGCTC
>DASQHK010000306.1:0-2723 GCA_035632135.1 Bryobacterales bacterium | reverse complement strand
CAGGTGGTGGAGTGGGACGGCGACAACTGCACGATCTACGCCTCGACGCAGGCCGTGGGCCGCATCGGCGGGGACCTGGCCAAGGTGCTCGCCAATAAACCCGAGACCAGGAACATCAAGCCGTCCAATATCCGCGTTATCACGCAGTACATGGGGGGCGGGTTCGGCTCGAAGTTTTCGATCGACAATTGGGGGATCGCCGCGTCCGAGCTTTCGAGAAAAACCGGCAAGCCGGTGAAGCTGATGCTCGACCGCAACATCGAGCTGCTGACGGCGGGGATGCGGCCCTCCGATTACGCCAAGGTGAAGGTCGGAGCCAAGCGGGACGGCACACTCGTGGCGTGGGAGTCGGAATCCTGGGGCACGGGCGGGCCGGGAGGCGGCGGAGCGCCGCCGATCCCGTACGTGTTCACGGAGATCCCCAACCAGCGCAAGCGGCACGTGGCGGTGATGACCAACACGGGGCCGTCGCGGGCGTGGCGCGCTCCGAATCACCAGCAGGCGGCCGCGCTGACACACACGGCGCTGGACGACCTGGCGGCCAAGTTGAACATGGACCCGCTCCAGTTCTTCCTGAAGAACGTGAACCTGACGGCGCGCGGCGACGTTTACCAGGCCGAGCTGGAGAAGGCCGCGGAGCTGATGGACTGGAAGGCGAAGTGGCATCCGCGCGGGCAGGGCGGCCGCGGGCACATCAAAGAGGGCGTCGGTCTCTCGCTGCACACCTGGGGCGGCCGGGCGCACGATAGCGACTGCCGCGTCACGATCAACCCCGACGGCAGCGTGCAGGCAACGCTGGGCAGCCAGGACCTGGGGACCGGCACGCGCACGGTGATCGGCATCGTGGCGGCGGAGACGCTGGGGCTGCCGCTGAGCGCCGTGCAAGTCCAGATCGGCGACAGCAACTATCCGCCGTCGGGCGGCTCGGGCGGCTCGACGACGGTAGGCGGGGTTTCTTCCTCGACGCGCCGGGCTTCGGTAAAGGCGCTGGACAAGCTGCTGGAAGCGGTGGCGCCGAGCCTGGGTACCACAGCCGACAAGCTGGTGGCGCGCGACGGGCGCATCCAGGTGGAGGCAGATCCGAGCAAGAGCCTGACCTGGAAAATGGCCTGCGCGAAGCTCGGGACCAAGGCGATCTCGGAGCTGGGCCGGCAGCCGGCCCGCGGCGAAGGCAACCTCAACGACAGCGGCGTAGGCGGCGTGCAGATGGCTCACGTGGCCGTGGACACGGAAACCGGCATCGTCTCGATCAAGAAGATGGTCGCCGTGCAGGACTGCGGGCTGATCATCGACGTGAAGACGGCCGAAAGCCAGGTTTACGGCGCCATGATCATGGGCGTTTGCGCCGCGCTTTACGAAGAGCGCATTTACGACCAGCAGACCGGGCGGATGCTCAACGCCGACATGGAGTTCTACAAGCTGAGCGGCATTGGCGATGTGGGAGAGATGGTGGTGCACATGATGACCAACGTGTACGACAGCCGGGGCGTCATCGGTTTGGGTGAGCCGCCGGCGATTTCTCCGCCCACGGCGATTGCCAATGCGGTGGCCAACGCCATCGGCGTGCGCGTGCAGCCGATTCCACTGACACCCGACAAAGTCCTCGCGGCTTTGGAGAGGAGGGCATAATGGAACGCTTCGAATACGCGAATCCCAAGACGGTAAAAGAGGCTGCGGGGCTGCTGGGCAGCGAGTGGGGCGAAGCCGATCTGCTGGCCGGCGGCACCGACCTTCTCAGCCTGATGAAAGACTACATCCACACGCCGAAGCGGGTGGTGAGCCTGAGCGGGATTAGGGAGCTGCGGGGGATCAAGTCCTCGGGCGGCGGGCTGCACATCGGCGCCATGGTGACGCTCGAAGAGCTGCTGGAGCACGCGCAGTTCCGCAAGGAATATCCGGCGCTGGCGGCCGCGGTGCGGGGTGTTTCGAGCCCGCAGGTCCGCGCCGTGGGAACCGCCGGCGGCGACTTGTGCCAGCGGCCGAGGTGCTGGTATTTCCGCAACGGCTTTGGCTTGCTGGCGCGCGACTCGAGCGGCAAGGAGCTGGTGCCGAATGGCGAGAACCGGTATCACGCCATTCTGGGCAACAGCGGGCCGGCGAAGTTCGTGAGCGCTTCGAGCCTGGGGCCGGGGCTGATCGCGCTGGGGGCGAAGCTGACCATCGCTTCGGCCTCCGGGGACCGCACGGTGGCGGCGGAGAAGTTTTTCCTCACGCCGGGCGACGCGAACTCGCGCGAGGTGGACCTGAAGCCGAACGAGATCCTGACGGAGATCGTGATTCCGGGGGCGGGCGGCGTGAAGCAGGCGACCTACGAGGTGCGGCAGAAGGAGGCGCTGGACTGGCCTCTGGCGGCGGCCTCGGTGGCGCTGAAGATGAGCGGGTCGAACGTGCAGAGCGCCAAGGTCGTGCTGGGACACGTGGCGCCGACGCCGTGGGACTCGAGCGAGGCGGCGCAGGCGCTGGCGGGCAAGGCGGTGAATGCCTCGACCGCGCAGGCGGCGGCCGACGCGGCGCTGGCCTCGGCCAGTCCGCTGAGCGAGAACCGCTACAAGGTGCAGTTGGCCAAGGTGGCCGTGAAGAGGGCTCTGCTCATGGCCGCCGGAAGGGCCTGAGATGGAACCGGCCGGCTTGAAGGTGCTCACCGAGCGGTGCGGGAACATCCGCTGGAAAGGGATGTTCATCGACGCGGAGTGGGACCCCACGGTGCAGCAATCGAACGACCG
>DASQHK010000305.1:0-3280 GCA_035632135.1 Bryobacterales bacterium | reverse complement strand
AATTCAAGGTGCAGAGCGGCAGCTACACCGCCGAATACGGCGGCAACGCCGGCGCCAACGTCAACGTGCAGCTCCGCTCGGGCACCAACAGCTTGCACGGCAGCGCCTACGACTTCCTGCGAAACAACGACCTGGACGCCCGCAATTATTTCCGCCCGGGGCCTCTCACGAAGGACGCTCTGCACCGCAACCAGTTTGGGGCGGTCGTTTCCGGACCCATCATCAAGGACAAGACGTTTTTCATGGTGGGATGGGAAAGCCAGCGCAACGCCGCCGACACCGCCAGCACCACCATCACTCTGACGCCGGCGCAGCGACTCGGTGATTTTTCTGCGGTCTCCACTAAAATCATCGACCCGTCGAGTGGCAGCCAGTTCCCGGGAAACATCATCCCCTCCAGCCGGCTGAATCCCGTTGCCGTCAACCTCACCAACACGTATTTGCCCCTGCCCAACCTGCCGGGGACGATCAATTACGGCTATGTCAGCAAGCCCTATCAGAAATGGGACCAGGGCCTGACGCGCATCGATCATCGCTTCAGCGACAAAGACCAGCTCTCCGGGCACTACATGATTCAGAACTGGGCGCAGCCCACGGTTGGAGCAATCCCGGCGTTCCCATCGGAAGCCGATTACCTCAACCAGAATGTCGAGGTTCAGGAGATTCACACCTTCAGCGCCACGCGGCTCAACGAATTTCGCTTTGGCTACCAGCGCGGATTCCGCACTTCCACCAATCCCCGCAAGGGCACCGACTTCTCGGCCTCCACCGTCGGAATCAACGGCCTGTTGCAGGGCGGCCCTCAGGGCCGGGCGCTCACCAAGCAAGAGGCCGGCTTTCCCAGCATCTCGATCTCCGGTTATTTGGGGCTGGGCGAAACCGGCGGCTCCGATTATGACTTCAGCCGCACGTTTCAATTCGTCGATAACTACAGCATCTTTCACGGCAACCACGCCTTCAAAATGGGCGTGGACATCCGCCGGGCGCTGTCCGACGCCAACACCATCAACTGGCCCTACGGGCAGATCCAGTTCACACCCGACATCAGCGGCAACGCGGCGTCGGCCTGGATGCTGGGCTTCCCTTACACAACTCTGACGCCGGAGGGCCAGCCCACCTCCGCCGTCCGGCAATGGAGGGACTTCTTCTACTTCCAGGACGACTGGAAGATCCGGCCCAACCTGACCCTGAACCTCGGCGTCCGCTATGACCTGCTGACGCTTCCCCACGACATCAATGGCAACACCCGGACGCTGCGTTTTGACCTCCCCGGCGGCCCGGTGTTGTGGCCGGCCGACACCCGCACATCGGCCGCCACCAAAGGCCCGCTCGCGGACATGTGGATCAACGAGCACTGGCACTTCGCCCCACGAGTCGGTCTGGCCTATCGGTTGAATGACAAGACCACCGTCCGCAGCGGCTATGGGATCTTTACGGCGACCAACCAGATGGACAACATGAACGTCCTGCAGTTGAATCCGCCAATCGCGGGAAGCCTCACGGTCATCAACTCCACTCTCAATCCGGTGGCTACGATTCAGAACCCGGTCCCGCCGGAACTCTACGCGCAGCAAGCGGTGTTTAACGTGGTTTCCGTCTCACCCGACCGCAAGCACATCAATCCTTACTTCCAGGATTGGAACCTGCAAGTGTCGCGGCAATTGAGCCGCAACGACGCCTTGGAGGTCGGCTATTTCGGAAACAAAGGGACCTTTCTGGACACGAGCCAACTGAACTTCAACAGCCCCGACCCTGGCCCTGGCAACATTCAGTCGCGGCGGCCCTATCCAGGGTTTGCGCGGATCCGCCTGCTGACCACGGATGGCAACAGCACCTATCACTCCCTGCAGGCGCGTTTTGAGCACCGCTTGGCAAAGGGCCTCAGTTTGACGGCCGCCTATAACTGGGCGCACATGATCGACGATCAGGAAGATGAGACCAACGGCGCTCGCTGCCTGTGCCAGGATCCCCGGCATCGCGGCAAGAACGAGAAGGCCAGCAGCATTCAAGACATCCGCCACCGGCTCGTGGTCGGGTATGTGTGGGAGCTGCCCTTCGCCAACAGCTTGACCGGTGCGCCCAAGGCCGTGCTGGGTGGCTGGCAGTTTGGCGGCATCGTCACTTTGCAAAGCGGCTCGCCTTTCAACGTCACGCAGTCGGCCGATACGCAGAACAACGATTCCGTTGGCGCCGCGAGACCCAATCTTGTTTCCGGCCAACAGCTCACCGTGTCCAACCCCAACCCGAGCCTCTGGTTCAACACGGCCGCCTACACCCCGAGCATCTTCCAGTATGGCACTACGCCCCGCAACAACCTGGTTGGCCCGGGCTTGCACACCTTTGACCTCTCGCTGGGGAAAGAGTTCAAGATGCCTTACAAAGAGGGGCACCTGTTGCAGTTCCGCACTGAGTTCTTCAACGCCTTCAACACGCCGCAGTTTGGCAATCCCGGCGCCTCTTTGGGAACCGGTTCGTTCGGCAAGGTGACTGGCACAACTGCTGCCAACCGTCAGATTCAATTTGGATTGCGGTACGCTTTCTGACCGCAAGGCCTTGACATGCAGTCCGCGGAAGGCCACTCGAAGCAATTCGGGTGATGCGCCCGGCAGGCTTGTCCAGAATTCAGTCAGCGATCAGCGGGTCTGACCGAAAGCCAGACTTCCGTACTGCTGCTTCATCTCAGTTTGCCAGCGGCGGCCCGCCGGGAATCAGTATCGTCCCGCGAGCGGCGGCATAAGCGTGCCGCTTGGCCGTAAACTTGGCGTTGAGATATTCCCCCATGTAGATCGGGCCGGAAATCGTATCGCCGGAAACGGCGCCCGCGAAGATAAAGGGCACGGAATCACCGGTGCCACGTTCGGCCGTCATGCTATGCAGCTTTACCTGATCCCCTTCGATCGTGCCGGACACTTCCCGCACCGAGAAGTCTCCCTTGTGCGAGCCTTTGATGTGATTGCCATCCTGCTCGATGAACAGCGTGTGGTGACTCTTGCTGCTAAAGAACTCGATGCTAACGTCCCAGCGGCCGCTGATGTTGCCGCTCGGGGCAGCCATTTCAGGTTTGGGGCTGCGGTTTTGGGCAAGTATGCCGTGCAGCCGGTCCGCCACCACTTTGTCTTCGCCGGGCTGCATCTGCCAGGGGGTGATGGAAATGGACGTTGTGCCCGATTCGGGCTCCCTGGCGCCCCGGCCGCGAAAGCCGCCGCCTGCGCCGAGCGCGATCCGAGGTTTGGTTCGGGCCACCTCCTCGGCCACCTCCTCCCCGGTAATGTGCAGCTTC
>DASQHK010000304.1:0-8678 GCA_035632135.1 Bryobacterales bacterium | reverse complement strand
TATGGCTAACTCGATTGTGCCTTTGGGCACCGCCAGCTCCATCACGCCGCGGGTGATGACCGCCCTGGCCCGGCTCCGCGAGCTGCCCGCTTCCGCGCCGATCGTGCACCGGGCTCTGGTTCTGCTCGAAAACCCCGACTTCGTGATAGCCGAGCTGAAGAAAACCCTGCTCTCGGATCCCGCCATCGCCGCGCGTGTCCTGCGGCTCGCGAACTCGGCCTATTTCGGCTTTCGCAGCGAAGTGCAAACCGTTTCCCAGGCCATCATTCTGCTCGGCCAGCATCGCATCCGCACCGTGCTCCAACGCATCCTGGTCGACAAGCTCCTCTCCGACCTGGCCCACGGCCGCTCGGCGGCATCTCCTCTGCGCAAGCTGGCCCTGGCCACGGCCACCGCTTCCTGCACTCTTTCCCAGTTGCTTCTCCGCGAAGACGCCGAAGAGATGATGCTGGCCGGTCTGCTGCACAACATCGGCGACCTCTTTTTTCTCTCGCAGTTCCCTGCCGAATACGCTCACGCCAGCCAGATGGCCGAACAGCTCGGCCGCCAGGACGCGATGATGACCATCTTCGGCCTCGCCGCCGGCCACGCTGGCAAGCTGCTGCTCGAAAACTGGCACTTCCCGCCACTCTACACCGCTGTGGTGGAGCACGTCGAGGAGCCTTTCGCTCCTGCTTGCCCGCCGGAATTCGCCACCCCCATCGCTTTGGTCTATGCCGGGGTGAGGCTCGCCCGGCCTTTCGTTACCTGCGCCGCAGTCTCCGAAGCTATCCAGCGCGTCCCGGCAGATGTCTGCGAGTTTCTCGGTCTCGATGCCGAGTTGCTCGCCGAGGTCTATCAGACCATGCCGCAAAGAATGTCGATGGAACAGCTCCAGGCCGCCCGGTAAGAAAAGAACCGCCGATAAACGCCAATGGACGCCGATAGAAAGGTTCGAATCGGCGTTTATCCGCGTTCATCGGCGGTTTCAAGGGCTCTTGATTGCAGCGTCGGTCACCTGCCGCGTGGCTGCTGCTCCCGGCCGCCATACCCTCCGGCGACGTGAGTTATCGGAACCGGAGCCCTCCAGCCGTCACTACGACCAGACGGCCCTTGAGCTCCAGTTGCAGCACGTCCTGGAGATGGCGCCGGACGAACTTGAGCACTTCGCCTCGACCCATCGCGTTCGGGCGGAACAAGACGATGCCAGGGAACGCCGTTGGCGGGAACATGCGGACATCGGCGATCCCTTTGTCCAACGTCAACAAGATGCGGCTCTCTTGCTGTGCCACGCCAAGAAGATGGCCGTCGGGGACTTCCGGCCATACCCTCTTCCACCACAGTTTCTGCATCGTGGCCAGCTTCGGCAAGGTCGGGAACCAGTTCCTGAGGGAGATTCTCGTCGACCTTGAATTTCATCCGGCGCGGAGCGGCAACAGGCTCTCTTCGTGCGCCAGTTCGGCCGCATAGGCCAGTGCCGCGTCAATGTGATGGGGCTGAAGCGAGCGGTAGCTGTGAAGGATTTCCTCACGGCCGGCTCCTTCGGCGAGGCTGTCGAGGATGACTGTTACAAGAACCCGCGTACCTTTGGCGCACAACTGGCCGCCGCAGACGTCCGGATCACTCACCAAGTGCTCCCGCCAGTTGATCATGCCGGTCTGTCCCCTCCTGAGTTTCGCACGAGTACTCTGCGGGTGTCCACAGACTAGAAGAGAGTCGCCGACGCCGCTAGAAAAGGGTCGAATCGGCGTTTATCCGCGTTCATCGGCGGTTTCAAAGGTTCTTGATTACAGCGTCGGTCACCTGCCGCGTGGTTGCTTGTCCTCCCAGGTCGGCCGGCAGCGCCTCGCCCCGCTCGAGCGTTGCCGCCACTGCCGCTTCGATCGCTTTCGCCGCCGCCTCCAGCCCCAGGAACTCCAGCATCATCCCCGCGCTCAGGATCGCCGCCAGCGGATTCACGATCCCCTTGCCCGCGATGTCCGGCGCGGAGCCATGCACCGGCTCGAACATCGACGGATACTCCCGCGGCGGGTTGATGTTGGCGCTCGCCGCCAGGCCCATGCTCCCGGTGATAATGGCCCCAATGTCGGTGAGAATGTCTCCGAACAAGTTCGACGCCACCACCACGTCGAAACTCTCCGGGCGCCGGATGAAATTCATCGCCGCCGCGTCGACCAGCAGCGATTCGGTTGAGATGTCCGGATAATCGCGCGCGACGTCGGCGAAGGTCCGGTCCCACAGCACCATGCCGTAGCCCTGCGCGTTCGACTTGGTCACCGAGGTGACCCGCTTCTTCTTGTTGCGCCGCCGCGCCAGGTCGAAGGCGTAGCGCATCACCCGCTCGCAGCCGCGCCGCGTGAACACGGCCGACTGCACGGCGACCTCCTCCGGCCTGTGGTGATAGACAAATCCGCCCACCTGCGAATATTCGCCCTCGGTGTTTTCCCGCACCACGACAAGATCGATCGACCCCGGCTTCTTGCCCGCCAGCGGCGATGCCACGCCCGCGTAAAGATACGCCGGCCGCACGCACGCGAACTGATCGAACGCCCGCCGGATCGGCAGCAGCAGCCCGTTCAACGTCGTATGGTCCGGAATGTCCGGATGGCCGATCGCTCCCAGGAAAATGGCGTCCGCCGGCCGCAGCAGGTCGATCCCACCCGCCGGCATCATCCGCCCGTGCTGGAAATAATACTCGGAACTCCAGTCGAACTCCCGGAACTCAAACGAGGCCGCGTGCCGCTTCCCAACGGCCTCCATGACGCGGATGCCCTCCGGGATCACTTCCCTCCCCACCCCGTCTCCGGCAATCACCGCAATCTGAAAGTTCGGCATCTTCGTTGATCTGTGTTCATCTGTGGTCTCAAAACAGAAAATATCGCTGCGCCATCGGCAGCACGGCCGCCGGCTCGCACGTAATCAGCTCGCCATCCACGCGCACCTCGTAAGTCTCGGGGTCCACCTCGATCTTCGGCGTGGCGTTATTGTGGATCATGTCCTTCTTGCCGATGCGCCGGCAGTGGCGCACGGCCGCCGCGCGCTTCGCAAGGCCGAGCTTTTTTGGAATGCCCGCGTCGAGCGCGGCCTTCGACACAAATGTGAGGCTGGTCGCCGCCGTCGCCCCGCCGAAGGCCCCGAACATCGGCCGGTACAGCACCGGCTGCGGCGTCGGGATGGAGGCGTTGGCGTCGCCCATCGCGCTCCAGGCGATAAAGCCGCCCTTGATGACCATCTCCGGCTTCACGCCGAAAAACGCCGGCTTCCACAGCACCAGGTCGGCCAGCTTGCCCGGCTCGATCGACCCGATCTCGCGCGACACGCCGTGCGTGATTGCTGGGTTGATAGTGTACTTCGCCACGTAGCGCTTGGCGCGGAAATTATCGTTGCGGCTGGAATCCTCCGCCAGCGGCCCGCGCTGCGCCTTCATCTTGTGGGCCGTCTGCCAGGTCCGCAGCACCACCTCGCCGATCCGCCCCATGGCCTGCGAGTCGCTCGACAGCATGCTCAGCACGCCCATGTCGTGCAGAATGTCCTCGGCGGCGATCGTCTCCCCGCGAATGCGGCTCTCGGCGAACGCCACGTCCTCCGGCACCTGCGGGTTCAGGTGGTGGCACACCATCAGCATGTCCAGGTGCTCGGCGAGTGTATTGACGGTATACGGCCGCGTCGGATTGGTAGAGGATGGCAGCACGTTCGGGTGCGAAGCGATCTTGATGATGTCCGGCGCGTGCCCGCCGCCCGCTCCCTCGGTGTGATAGGTATGAATCGTCCGCCCCGCGATTGCCGCAACGGTGTCCTCCACAAAGCCCGCCTCGTTGATCGTGTCGGTGTGGATCGCCACCTGCACGTCGTATTCGTCGGCGATCTTCAGGCAGGCGTCGATCGCCGCCGGCGTGGTGCCCCAGTCTTCATGCAGCTTGAGCCCTGCCGCCCCCGCCCGCACCTGCTCGGCGAGCGGCGCCCCCGCCGAAGCGTTGCCCTTGCCCAGAAAACCGAAGTTCAGCGGCCACGCCTCGGCCGCTTCGAGCATGCGCGCCAAATTCCACGCCCCCGGCGTGCAGGTTGTCGCCGCCGTCCCGGTCGCCGGCCCCGTGCCGCCGCCGATCATGGTCGTGATGCCGTTCGAGAGCGCCTCGTAAACCTGCTGCGGCGAAATGAAATGGATGTGGCTGTCGATACCGCCGGCGGTCACGATCAGGTTCTCGCCGGCGATTACCTCGGTCGATGCGCCCACCACCAGCTCGGGATCAACGCCCGCCATGGTGTCGGGATTGCCCGCCTTGCCCACTTTCACGATGCGGCCGTCCTTGATCCCGATGTCTCCTTTCACGATACCCCAGTGATCGAGTATCAAGGCATTCGTAATGACTACATCGAGCGCGCCGTGTCGTCCTTTGCCAACGGCGGTGCTCGACTGCCCCATCCCGTCGCGGATCACCTTGCCGCCGCCGAAGGCGATCTCATCGCCGTAGACGGTGAAATCTTTCTCGACTTCAATGATGAGGTCGGTGTCGGCCAGCCGCACGCGGTCGCCCGTGGTCGGGCCGTAGAGATCGGCGTACGTGCGGCGCGGGATCTTCAGGCTCATCGCCGTCTCCTCGTCTGCCTTTTCGGCGCCTTGTCCAGCGGCCCGTTCACCAGCCCGCGGTGCCCGCGCACCACCCGCGCGCCGGCGAACTCGACCAGGGTGACATCTTTCTCTTCCCCCGGCTCGAACCGCACCGCCGTCCCCGCCGCAATGTTCAGCCGCATCCCATAAGCTTTGCGCCGGTCAAACTCCAGCGCCCGGTTCACTTCAAAGAAATGAAAATGGCTGCCCACCTGCACCGGCCGGTCCCCGGTATGCCTTACTACTATCTTTGCCGTTCGCCGCCCGGCATTGGCCTCAATCGCCCCGCTCTGCAACAAGTACTCTCCTGGTTTCATAAATTAGCCACAGAGACACAGAGGCACAGAGAAAGCCCCGCAAATACCAGGTCGTGCCGCTCCACGCTCTTCACCTCCACCACGACCGCGTCCTCCACGATGAGGTCGGTCCTATATTCCCCGATGGTCTTCCCCCTATAAACCACCGGCCAAACACTTTGTCGCTGATACTTCAAACCGGCCTCATCCAGCTCCGCACACAGGGCGGCCTCGTAAGTGCTTTCCAGAAGCCGCGGCCCCAGCTCCCGATGAACTTCAATAGCGCACCCGATGATCGCCTCAGTCAGCTTATTTGGCTCTTCCATCTCCGTGCCTCTGTGCCTCTGTGTCTCCGTGGCCAATTCCCTCATTTCACCGGATCGTGCACGGTCACCAGCTTCGTGCCGTCGGGGAACGTCGCCTCCACCTGCACCTCGTGGATCATCTCGGCCACGCCATCCATCAGGTCCTCGCGCTGCAGGATGGTGGCGCCGTAGCTCATGATCTCGGCGACCGTCTTGCCGTCGCGCGCCGCCTCCAGAATTTCGGCGGAAAGAATGGCCATCGCTTCCGGATAGTTCAGCTTCAGCCCGCGCGCCTTGCGGCGTCGCGCCACCTCCGCCGCCACATAAATCAGCAGCTTCTCCTGTTCCCGCGGAGTCAGATGCATTCACTGAACCTTTCGCGGCGGCACAGCCTCCCGCCCCCATAAGTGAAGCTTGGCCGCCCGCCAGAACGCCGGCAAGCCCGCCGCCACCTCCCGCGCGCTTACGCTCACGCCCCGCACCGCCACGCCGTGCGCGGCCAGCGCGCTCGCGCCCCACACCACCTCGCCCGGCCGCGTCAGCTCGCCGGCCACGTCGGCCATTTTTCTTTCGAGCGCCAGCCACCGCCGCTCTTCTATATCTATCAGGCAGATATAGAGGCTCGCCCAATACCGATATGGCCCGAGGCGCGCTACCGAGGTGAGCGGCCGCCGCTCCGGCTCGAGCCGCAGCCGCTCCGCCGCTACCGGCCGGCTTTCGGCCATGATGTCGAGACGCAGTTCCAGCAGCTCGTAAGCGAACCGCTCGCCGCAGGCTTCCCGCCCCGGCGCGACTGTTTCCCACCACACCAGGCCCGCGCCCGCAGCCATTTCGATGCGCGTCTGCTGCCGGTAGCGCGATCCGGCGAACGGGATCAGCGGGTCCGGCAAGTATTCGAGTAGCGCGTTCTCGCCAATCCGAATCTGGTTCACCTGCGTTGCCGCGGGCGCCTCCCGCCGGCTGCGATACAGGCGCGTCGCCCCGGTCGAAGTCACCTGTGCCTCGGCTTGCGGCCCCACGTCGATCTCCAGGCCGAGCCGGTCCCCCCCGAGCACGCCGCCCGAAAGGTTGTGCAAGTGCACCAGCGCCCCGCCATCGTCGAGGGCGAACGCCCGCACCACTTGCAGCGGCGGCCGCTGTTCCTCCACACGCACCGTGGTCCCGGCTGCCCCGTGGGCCCGCTCGAAGCGCAACCGCAGCCGGCCGTCCACGCCATAACGTTCTTTGGTTTGCGGCAGGCGGCCATTCTAACTAATGAACAGGCGCATCGCAAGCGCCGGATGCCGCATCGACGCCAGCTCCACCAGCGGCGTGAAACTGGCAACATCGTCCGCGGCGCGAACCTCGTTTGCGCTCTCTCGCGCCGCCCGCGCCATCGCCGGCTTCAAGCTCCACAAGATTCGCCCCGCCCGGCTCTGCCCGAGCGGCAGCAGCCGCTGGCAGGCCGAAACCAGTCCGGCGAGCGTCTGATGCAAGTAGGCAAGCACGGTGGCCTCCTCAGCAAGGCCGAGTGCGCCGCCCGCCAGGCCGAACGCCGTGCTGTGATGAATCTCTGTGCTGCATTCTCGAGCCACGCGCAACGCGTCTCCGAGCATCGGCCCGTCTTCCAGCCCCGCCACCAGCTCCAGAAACCGCCGTCCCAGCGCCGCACTCGCCGCCCGGCTCTCCCGCGCGCACTTCCTCGCGCTCAGCCGACGGTTCAGCATGATCCATTCGGCGCTGGAAAATCCGCGGGCTGCCAGCCGGTGCGCCGCGCGGCAAAACGCGGCCTCCAAAGTCCCTGTCTCTTGCAAGTAGGCATCGCAGAAGCTCTCCAGATCCTCCACCGCGAGCGTCCCTTCCGCCGCCAGCGTCTCCAGGCCCAGCGAGTGCGCCGTCCCGCCGATCGGCAGCGCGCTGTCCGCAAGCTGCAACAGCCGCAGCAGTGCCGCCGTTTCCATAGCAGGCAGTGTAGCACCCTGCCCGCATCTGGTCTTCCGCTGCTCATCCAGCCCAGCGCCGTGAATTTTCCCTCCCGCCGCACTTTCTTTGCTGCTAATATGCAGCCACATGCATGGCGCACGGGGTGGGCGCGGTGTGGTGGTGTGTCCTGGCGGGGCGGAAGCTGGCCCGGCGTTGATTCGTCGCCGCTTCTGGTCGTTCGTGGCGCTGTTGCTGGCGGCCATGGCGGTCGCCGAATTCAGCTCGGCGCGCCAGGAGTCCCAGACCTATGACGAAGCCGAGCACCTCTCCTTTGGCTACGCGGCTCTGACGCGCCGCGACTTTTCCCTCGGTTCCGAACATCCGCCGCTCGGCAGGATGCTGGCGGCCCTGCCGCTGCTTCTGGTCCATCCCGCCCTGCCGGCCCCCGCTCCTGGCTCGGCCCTGCCCGACGAGTTCGGCTTCGGCGCGGACTTCCTTTACCACAATCGCATTCCGGCAGACACGCTGCTTCTGCTCGGCCGCGGCGTGATCATGGCGCTGAGCCTCGGCCTGGGCCTGCTCCTCGCCCTTTGCGCCCGCCGCTGGTTCGGCGCCGGTCCAGCCGTTCTTGCTCTCTTCCTCTATGCCCTCGATCCCACCATGATTGCGCACTCGCGCTACGTAACCACCGACTTGATCGCCGCCCTCACCATCTTCCTCGCCTGCTGGACGTGGGGCGGTTATCTGCTGGAGCGGCGCGCCGCCCGCCTTCTGCTATCCGGCATGGCGCTGGGGGCGGCGCTCCTCAGCAAGTTCAGCGCCGTGGTCCTGTTGCCTGTCTTCGCGCTGCTCTATCTCGCTCGCTGGTGGCAGGAGCAGAACCCCATTGCCGATCCGGCGCACCGGCTCTCGCTTCCGCATTTCGCGCGTGCCGGCGCCGCCTGCTTGCTCGCAGCCTCCCTGACCATCTACGCCGGTTACCAGTTCGAGACGCGCACGGCCCTTTCCGACCCGCAGGCCGCTGCGGTTCTGGCGGCGCTGCCGCATCACGGCGTTCCCATCGCGCATCCATTTGGAATTCTCCGGCGCCTCAACCCCGCCGGCCCCGCCAGCCGGGCTCTGTATTGGACCGCCGCCCACTGTCCGGTTCCGGCCTATTCTTTCTGGAAGGGCCTGTACCTCGTTGCCGCGTACCACCAGCGGGGGGATCGAGCCTACCTGCTGGGCCGGTGGACCAAGCAGGGCCGCATCCTGTATTTTCCGGTAGCTTTCGCCGTCAAGACTCCTGCCGCGATGCTTCTACTATTCGCGTGCAGCCTGGTCGTTGTGTTATGGCGCGCCGCCGGCGTCGCCAGGGGCGAGCGAAAGGCCGCCCTGCGCGCGTTGCCATTCGCGTGGTTCGTGGTGGCGATTCCGCCGGCGGTTTACTTTCTTTTCAGCGTGGCCGCCAATCTCAACATCGGCGTGCGGCACCTGCTGCCGGTTTATCCGTTCCTGGTGATGTGGATCGCCGCCGTCCTGCTGGGCGAGCCTGGAGATCGTCTCCCCCGCGCGTGGCGCGCCGCCGTGTTGTCCCTGGCTTGTTGC
>DASQHK010000303.1:0-5320 GCA_035632135.1 Bryobacterales bacterium | reverse complement strand
GGCACGCACCGGCGGCGCATTTCCGGCCGGGCCAGCCACTGGAGATCGAGCTGTCGCTCGAAAAGGACAGCGCCGGGCCGCACCCGCTCTCGGTGCATTTGCACTATCGACAGGTGAACCAGGCGGAGCGGTACCGTGTGGCGGAGATGGAGCCGCGCGACAACCGCTACCGGGCGGCCATTCCCGGCGACTACACGGAATCGCCTTACCCGCTCGAGTATTTCTTCGAGCTGAAAGACGGATCCGGAGCCGCCTGGTTATACCCCGGCTTCGAGCCCGACCTGTCGAACCAGCCTTATTTCGTGGTGCGGCGGGCTTAGCACGGTTTCAGAAGTTCACTCACATATTTCGCCAGGGCCGCCGGGAGGGCGCGGCACGGAGGCCTGCTTGCTCTACCGTGCGGCGTTTTTCGGGGGCGATCCTCCAGGATGGCAGTTCTACGGATAGGGCGTTTCTCGTCAAATTGATTCCCATACCGGACGGCATCCGTAAACTACCAGCCATGATCTTGACGGTCAGTGACCGCCCATTTACAATCGCGCCATGCCACGAAAAGTCATCCTTGGGTTCGGAATCAGCCTTGACGGCTATATTGCGCGGCGCAACGGCGACCTCGATTTTCTGGCCATCGACAAAGAAGGTGAATCAGTGATGGCAGACTTCTTCTCCAAGATCGACACCACCATCATGGGCCGCAAGACCGCAGCAGCCGTGGCGAAATTACGCAAGAGTGGAGAGATGCCCGACACGCCCGGCATGGCCACCTATGTAATTTCCCGGCGATGGAAGCCGGGCAAACGCGAGGGATTCGAAGTGGTGAATGGATCTCTGACGACCTTTGTGAGAAAGCTAAAACGCCGCCCGGGAAAAGACATCTATCTGGGAGGTGGGGGCGAATTGGCACGCAGTTTCCTGCAAGAGGATTTGGTGGACGAACTCTTCATCGGCGTTGGCCCCATGCTGTTGGGCGATGGCATCCCCGCCTTCCCGGGCAAGTTCCCGCAGCGCGACTTCAGGCTGACAGAATGCAAGTCCTACTCGAATGGATCGGTCGGGCTACGCTATGAGCGGAAGCGGAATAAGATCAGTCCATAATCGGGCCCTGATACCCGCCGAAAGTCCCCAAGGATCTCTCGGTCGACTCTGGAAATGCGTGAGCGAGCTTCTGGAACGGTGTACTTAGTTAGCGGCCTACAAAGCTCGCCGCGAAGGCCCAGCGGTTGCACTGCGCGATGTGCTCGCGCGTGAGAATGCCCGCCGCGCGAAGCAGCTCCTGCTCCTTGTACACGTTGGTCCGGTACATCTCGGGGCCGTCTGTATTGATAGTGAAACGCACGCCGTGCCTCAGAAACGTGCGGACCATGCGGCCGAACTCGCGCAGGTCGCGCACCACGCCGTTCTTCAGGTTCGAGGTCGGGCACAGCTCGAGCGTGATGCCCTGCCGCGCCGCTTCGGCCAGAAGCTTCCGGTCCCGCGCCAGCGCGAGACCATGGCCGATGCGGTCGGGTTTGACTTCGCGAATCACGTAGCGGAGTTCTTCGAGATTGCCGGTCTCGCCCGCGTGCACCGTCACGCCCAGGCCCGCTTCACGGGCGCGGCGGAACAGAGGGGCGACCTGCCGCATCGAAAAGCGAGAACGGTCCGGCCCCGCCAGATCGACGCCGGCCACGCCGAACGGCCGGTAGCGGATGGCCTTCTCGACGATGATGCCGTTCTCGCGCGGCGAGAGGCGCCGGTCCATCATCAGAATGAGGCCCGCCCGCACCTGCGGGTACTCGAGCGTCGCGCGCTGCAGGCCCGCCGTGGCGGCCAGAATGATGTGGTCCAGATCGCGCTCGCCCTTCCGGTTGCGGAACATCGGGTTGAAGCGCAGCTCCTGGAGCGTAAGATTGCATTTCCGGTAGCCGCCGCCGATGACGCTCGCGACCGACTCCGACATCGCCTCCGGCGAGGATTGGATCAGCTCCGTCCAGTGGTAGACGCGGTCGTGCATCTCGTCCAGGCTGCGGTTCTTCTTGCCCGGCCCCATGGTCACCATGGCTTCGAAATCCCAGTAGTCTTTGGTTGGCAGGCGGATGCCCTGCCGGTGGGAGATGGACCAGAGAATGGGCGGATCGACCGCGGCGCCGAGGTGTGTGTGCAGCTCGGCGCGCGGCGTCTCGGTAGGCTTCGGCATACTCGATTCTAGTCTCGGGCGGCGCGGCCAGGCGGCGCGGCGCGCATTCTGCATCACCAGGACCTGAACGCGTGCAGTACGTTCGATCAGCCGGACCGGATCGTTCCGCGCGCGCACGCGGTCGGCGTGGAAGGCTCGAGCCTTCGCCTGGAGCTGCCTCCGCTGTCGGTCGCCACGGCTATTGTGCGCCTGGGCTGAGAGGCAAGGCCGGCACGACCATCAGCCGAATCGGGCCGAACAAGCCGGCCGGCTGCGGCCGCACTTTGTCCATATCCTGCGCCTCGAATCGCACGCCGTAGCGCAGGTTGAGGAGCCGGTAATTGGGGAGGCGGCGGCCGGCCATGTGGTTGATCGCCAGGTTGGCGACCACGATCCGGAGGCGGTTCTCGCCCGGCCGGAGCAGCTCCGTTACCTCGATGGAGTAGGGCGGGCACCACACCGAGCCGGCGCGGCGGCCGTTCACGTAGACGACGGCGGCCTCGCGGACCGGTGCATCGAGCCAGGCTTGCATGCCGTTCCGAGTTCGCGTCTCGGGGATGGGCTTGCCTTCGCCGAGGTCCAGCCTCACCTGGATGCCGGCGCGGAGAAAACCCTCCGGCACGTTTACCTCTTTTTCATAGGTGGCGAGCCCGGAGTAGTAGCGAGTTTCTTCCTCGTCCGTCCACGACCGGAGGCGCTCCATCGTGACCGGCCGGCTGCTGTTTCCGAAGGAGACTCGCCAGCCAGCGCTGAGGTCGAGATCGCGCGACGCCACGCTGGGAGCACGGGCAGCTTGCGGTGAGGCCGGTCGCTTCGAGAAGACCAGGACGCGGGAGCCATACGGTTCGAGATCGAGCGCAACCGTCGTCGCGCCCGCATTCTGTGCCGTGATTTCCGCGGGCATCGCCTTCCCGGTGACGGGGTCCCACCATTCCGCGCCCATTCCTTCTACGCGAAACGTAGCTTTCACGCTCTGGCGCACGTTGCCGGTGTTCGCCAGGAAGTAGATCTGGGCAAAGCTCGCGCTGCGGTGAACGAAGCCAATTTCCGGGGCTGGAGGGGAAAAGGATACATCGGGGCGGAGAAGATGGGCGAGAGTGCTGCCGAGCTGGCCGTTCTCATCTTTCACGAAGTGGGCGGGCGCGGAGGGACCTGCAAACAAGCGGCGGGAGATTTCCCGGATCTGGTTTTGTTCCGCTTCGGTCGCCAGAAAGCCCGGCGCCGCGTCGGGCAGCCGGCGGGTGGCAACGAGAATCCCGCCGCCGCGCGCAAATTCCTCGAGCTTGCGAAACGTGCCTGTCGGGATGCTCTCCACGCCCGGCAGCACAACCACCCGGTAGCGATTGGGACCGAGCGCCAGCGCGCCTTTCTCGACGCGGCCGGCCTGCTCGAGAGCCCCGTCGTCGAAAAAATCGAGGTCGTAGCCCGCTTCGAGAATCCGCGCCACCACTCCAGAGCCCAGCCGCGCGCGCAGAGTCTCGAACAGGTTCACGCGCCCAGGTGAGAAGCGCGACCAGGCGTCGCTGTTGGGCAGATAGAGCGCCACGTCGTTGGCCGGCTTGCCCTCCCGCAGCAGGAAGCTCAGCCGCTGGAGATAGAGCGAGAGGTCCGGCATCACGATCCACCAGGGATTCTTGTCGTTCCAAACACCGGAAGCGTAAAAGCGCCAGCCGGGGTAGTCGACGCCCGGCGCCGTATACGGCCAGCCGTGCCCGATCAATTGATTGATGCCCTGCAGAAAATGGCGGTCCGCTTCCGCCTTCACGTCCAGCGGCGTGGCGCGGAAGACCGGCGAATGCAGCCACGTCCAGGTTTCCGAAGAAGTAACCGGATGTCCATAAATATGGCTGGCCGAGGAAGCCCAGCGGGTGGCGGCGAGAATTTTCCACTGCGCGCCTTCGCCCTCCGGCAGATCGGCCAGCGCATAACTCGAAACCGCAGCCGGAGGCATGCCGTAGGCCTGCACGCGGAATCGCGTCCCATTTCGCCTGGCCCACTCCTCCATGGGAGCCAGGAAGCGCTCGTTCAGCAATTCCGTGAGGGTCTTTCCCCAGTCGTACCGGACGGCTCTTGTTTGCGGACCCGCATCGGCGACCAGCGCCGGCAGATGAGGCTGGATGTCGTAGCCGCGCCGCTTCTGGAACTGCTCCAGAAAATCGGGACTCCAGTCGGAGCCGTACACTTCCAGGCTGTCGCAGAAAACCGCGTAGGGAGGATGCGGGCCGATGGCTTGCATCATGCGATCGGCGACGTTCTTCAGATGGTTCTCAATGGCGGCGCGATCGTAATGGTCGAGCACAAAGCCCTCCGCCCCCACGGCGGGCCGTTTCACCATCATGCCGGTGCGGCTGGAAACGAAGAACCAGATTTCCCGTGGCGGCTCCGCATCACGCGGGAGCCACACGGCGCCGTCGTGAATATCGGTAAGCTCGCGGGCGCTTCCCGCGGCAAAAGCGGCCAGAAGCTTCTCGCCCTCCGCGATGTAAGGCAGCGGCACACGGCGGGAATTGCCCGCGACCGGCTCGCGCTCCCAGCGCAGCTTGCCGGCGGCTTGCGTGATCGGAACATGCGGCCCGCCGTAAGGCCAGCCGCTGCCGAGCGTCAGGTCCATGCGCAGCCCGAGTTCTCGCGCCTTGTCCGACGTGAAGCGCAGAGCGCCCAAAAACTCTTCGGAAAGATACGGGAAGTTGTGGATGCCGGTTGCGGCGTCATCGAGCGCGAGCGGATAGACCGGCTGCACTTCAAAGCCCCCGATGCCGCCTTCCTTCATCAGCCGCATCTCGCGCTCCAGCTCCGGCCTGGTCACGGCCGGCCCGAACCACCACCAGCGCATCAGGATGCGCGCATCATCCGGCGGCCGTTCGAATGCCTGATAAAGATCGGCGACACTTGCCGGCTCGGCAGGCGCGGCGCCGGCCACGCCGGCCAGAACCACAAAGCTCAGTGCCAACCATTTCATCGCGACTCTCCGCCGCAACATTGCATCTTCTCACTCCCCCGGGGGCAGGGTCCAGCGCGCTAGTTCTGCGCGAGGCGTCCGTGTCATCGCCCGGGACGCCGACGCTGCGCGGGAGGTGCGCCGAGGCAGCTATCCGCGGTAGTCGCAGATAATACCCGCCCAGACTGCGTTACCTCACCCCGGCAGAGCACGTCGGATCGAATCGT